>CACXFP010000119.1 GCA_902766985.1 uncultured Bacteroidia bacterium
GACAGGATCTGGACATACAGCAAAACGCATCCCGACGGTTTTACGCTCGATATCAAAACGATGACCCAGCCGACAGAAGGGATCTGCGCCGCATACGAGTTCACCCAGAGCAGTCACAGCCGTTCCGACCTGGAAGCGATCGTGACCCACGCGACGTCGCACGGAGGTTTTGTCGGGGGGTGGCTTGACACTTCCGACAGCCTCTATTACTTCGACAGCGTCCGCATTTTTCCAGACGATTCCCTCCAGGCGGCCATCAACTTCGGCAAGGCGAACCACCAGATTGCAATCTTCAACCTTTCCACAGGGAAAGAAATCCGGCTTGTGGAAGACGTGGAGTATGTATCTCCTACCAACCTGATAATCCTCTACGACCCTGAAACAGGGAAAGGATTCTTGATGAAGGCCGTTGAAGAATACGGGGCGAAACTCCTGTACGACTACAATCTCATGCCCGGAATCGCCATACGGATCCCCGACGGGGCCGATATCCTCGAAGCCATAGCGTTTTTCGACAAGGTCAAAGGCGTCACCGCGGTAGAGCGTGACCACATCTATCACCTCACCGATCCCATAAAACCGAAACTCGAAACGAAGTAACGCGGCAGGAAGGTCAAGAGCGCCTTAAATCCCATACTGTATCGCCGACGTCGCAACAAGGGTGACGAGCGCAACGATGGAAATGAGCCAGAGAATAAAGATTACAAGTCCGGGATGCCATTTTGGAGCCTTCAAGCCGAAGATCATCATCACGGCTGCATAGAGGAGGCCTATGAACGGCAGGAAACAGGAGCAGATGGCAAGCATCCTGACTACAGGCATCTGCAGGACTTGAGCAATGCCGGGAACGTCTCCCAATTCAAGGATTGACTGACCGTAAACCCAGTCCAGCCCGAACTTTACGGGAAAGAATGTCGCCACGCTGCCGGCCACAAGACCGGAAACAGCCGTGACAAGCAGGATCGTTCCGACGATTATCCCTATTACCCTTGCCAGGCCATGCCCCCTCGGTTCTTCCGGGACGTTCCTTTTCGGATTGCTCATGACATTCCTCTGAATCTCCTCAATGGAACCGGTCTGTCCTTTCTGGTCCAATCTCTGCCTGACGGTCTTAGCGGCCGGCATGGAAATCCACAGGACGATATAAAGCAGGATGGGACTGAGATACAGCGGAGAATGATGCCTGCCGAAGACGGGGAACAGGGTCATCAGGGCGAAAGCCAGACGCAGGAGGACAACATCTATGTTCGTATATATTGCTAGACCGGAACAAACCCCGGCAAAAACCCTGTCCGACATGTCCCGGTACAGTTTCTTGCGCGGGGAGGCTTTGGATTCCTCACCGGCGGCGGACGGTCCGCCCTCCCGGAATCCGGAAGCGCGCGCAGACTCTTCCTCTATGGCCTCCGGCCTGCCGAGGACCTCGATGATTTCATTCACCATCACACTGTTGACGACGGCACCCCCGTTTGTCTTCTCCAGCAAAAGCTCGGCCATCCGTTCCTCGATTCCCTCCATTATTTCCTTCCCGTCCTCCTTAGGAAGATAGAAGGATTCCAATGAAGCGATATACTCCGAAGCCGCATCCGCAGCCTCCGAATCCATCGTGAAGGCATAGCCCCCGATACTCATCATAATAGTCTCATTCATGGTTTCTGAGCGCATTTATCGTTGACACAATTTCCTGCCATGCCGAGTCCATCTCCGAGAGGATCTCCCTCCCCTTCTCCGTAATCACATAGTACTTCCTCGGAGGGCCCTGCGTGGATTCCTCCCACCGGTATGAGAGCAGTCCCTGGTTCTTCTGCCTTATCAGAAGGGGATACAGGGTTCCTTCCACGACTATCATGTTCGCCGCCTTGAGTTCCTCGATAATCGAAGAGGCGTATGCCTCCTTGCGGCTCAGTATGGAGAGTATGCAATATTCCAATACTCCTTTGCGCATTTGCGACCGGACGTTTTCGACTGTGCTATCCATATCTGTTCTTGTTTATTTTGTTGAAAAACGGGCCATGTTCCCGGCAGTGACCGACAGGCCGTACATCTCGCATTTCTGGGCGGGAGTTACCGCCTTAGGGACGGCAATCCACAGGATGACATAGATCCAGAAGCCGAAAGAACCCATAAGGAAAGCCACCAGCATGACTATCTTTACCAGTGCCGTATCCAGGTCAAGGTAGATGGCGAGACCGGAGCAGACTCCCGCTATCGTCTTTTCTTCCATGTTCCTGTAAAGCTTCTTCCTCGTCTTCTTCTCATCGGGAGGAGCCGGGGCCTGCCCTGCAGACGCGCCGGAATCAGGTTCAGAACTGCCGTCCGGCATCCCGAGCTGGGAGACGACCTTCTCGACCAGAGAAAGGCTGACTACCCTGGCCCCCTGGCCGATTTCGCTCTGGAACAGTTCGCAGATGCGCTCCTCGATGTCTTCCATGACCTCGTCGACCTGGGAGGACAGCATCCCCTCCCTTGAGACAAGGTTCCCTTTGAAATGGTCCAGATACGCCGAGAGGCGGTTGTAGGCATCCTCATCAATCGGAAAACTTCTGCCGCCGATACAGGCATTGATTACTTTTTTCATCGTACTATTTTTATTTTATAAGATATTTCCGATGCAAAGATATAAAATTTATTTAATACCTTGTATCGCAAAGTACCAATATTTTTCAAAAATTTGGATAAATTTGGGTCCATAAACCGAAATTCATGAGCAAAACTACCAGATTCTGGGTTCTCACCGTATCCCTTACCATCATCTGCGGTGTATTATTCCTCACCTGCTGCAAGAAAAACGACCCGGTCGTTCCGTCCACGGAAGACTCCAGCAGCTTCGTCATGCTTCCGGAAGCCGTTCCGGACGCCATCCTGGAAATAAGGTATTACGGGACCTACAATTTCGTAGGAGATCGCATCGACGGTTATGAAGAGCCTACGGCGATGCTCACGAAACAGGCTGCACAGGCCCTGAAAGCCGTCAGCGACGATGTCATCAGACAGGGATACCGTCTTAAGGTCTATGACGCATACCGTCCCCAGAAGGGCGTGGACCACTTCGTCAGATGGGCGGCCGACATCGAGGACACGAAGATGAAGCCTTACTTCTACCCGGACCTGGACAAGAGCGTCCTTTTCGAACAGGAGTATATAATGGAGAAAAGCGGCCACACACGCGGATCCACCGTCGACCTGACGCTATTCGACATGGCTACCGAGAAGGAACTCGACATGGGCGGGACCTTCGACTGGTTCGGCCCGGAGAGCCATCCTGATTTCTGCGGCAACCCCGAGACCGGCGAATATACCGGAGACAACAGAAAGAGTCCGGCTGGGCGCAGCATCACCGAACAGCAGTTCGCCAACAGGATGATCCTTCGCAGGGCCATGCTGGCGCACGGATTCAAGCCGCTGGACACCGAGTGGTGGCACTTCACCCTCAAGGATGAACCTTTCCCCGACACCTATTTCACCTTCCCGATAAGTTCACCGACTAAATAACAACGCGGCTGACATTGTTTCCGGACCAGGGGGGAAAACTTTTTCCAACCTTTCGGACGGTTTTTGCGTTATAGTATTGTAACCGCCCCGGATTCGGGGAAAGTCAAACATTTTATTAAAGTAATACTATGGAAGAAGTTATAACAGTCCTCGGAGTATGCGTCGCAATGCCTGTACTTATCATCTGGCTGATAGGCATGGTTAAGCAGAATGAGACTAACCGCAAGGCGGAAATCATGCTCAAAGCTATCGAAAACGGAGCCGAAATCGATACTGATTTCTTCAAAAGCCAGAGCGGGAGCAAGGCGACTACAATCAAGGAAAGGCAGCTCAAACGC
>CACXFP010000120.1 GCA_902766985.1 uncultured Bacteroidia bacterium
GCAGGCAATCACTCCTGAGAGAATCGCCACGATGGGAATGACTGTACTCTTTTTCATGGTCCTGGACTATTCCGGTCTGAGCAGTATCGTATCTCCTTCGAGGGGTCGGTAGCCTTCCGGGAAACCGTTGAGTTTGATGATGGAACTCATCCTTACCCCGAACCTCTGGCAGATTTCCCTGAGGTCCTCGTCGTCGCTGTCGACGATATACTTATCCAAACCCTTGGCCGCCTTGCTCTTCTTCGCCTGAAGGTATACTATGGTGCCGGGTGCGAGTTCCTCCTCGGAAGAAAGGTCGTTGAACCTGAGCAGTTCCTTCAGGAAAAGCTTGTAATTCTTCGCTATGGAGGAATAGGTCTCGCCTTCGGAGGAACTCAGGAAGGGCACTCCGTTGCGGGAATACATCTGTCTGGTCATGGAAAAGCGGAATTCCTCAGCCCTGACAGGCTTGGGTTCCTCGATGCTCAGGGGAGAATCGGGAATCCTATCGGTCAGGCCTTCGAATTCTTCTTCAATTTCCTCCCTCACAGTCTTCTTCACCGGTTTTCCATGCTTCCTGCGCTTGTAAACCCGGTCCTTCCTGTCGGACACGGAAAGCTGGATTTCCTCCTGTCCCTCCTGCTCCTTATCCTCGGAAACCGCCTCCGAAGCCTCCGCTTCGACCAGGACATCCTCTTTCGTCATTCTGTCGAAACGGGAAAGATTATAATCTTCAATCAATTTGATAAGTTTGGCAGGATAGGACGGATCCGTAGCATACCCGGCTTTTTTCAAGCCGTACGCCCAGGACTTGTAGTCGGTCGTCTTGTTCTCGAAAAGGAATTTGTAACGGTCCCTGTATCGCAGGAAGTCAGAATGGTCGCGGAAAGATTCCTCGGCGGTATCGTAGACCCTGAAGCACTCTCCCTTTTTATCATCGTCATAAGACATGTGCTTCCCTTTCCAGTCATGACATTTTATTCCAAAATGATTGTTCCCCTTGGTGGCGAGCGGTGAGGCTCCGTAGCGCGATTCCAGCAGGCCCTGCGCCAGGGTGATGCTCGCAGGGACTCCGGAACGGTACATCTCGCGGACCGCGATTCCCGAATACCTCGCGATGTATTTATCCTGGGGACTGTCCCCGGAAGAAGCCGTCAGGACAACTGCGGCCATGACGGCAAACACAATTTTCAAATTCTTCATATCGAAGGATAAATATACGCATTTTCCAGATTATCCTATAACGAAAAGTTTTCGGACAGGGGGATGTCGAATACTTCTCCGTCGGAAGCGGCGAAGGACGCGGGGAATACTTTGCGGCACTCTTCCTCAATGGCACGGATGTCCCTGCAGCGGGAAGAGTAGTGCCCGACTACAAGTTTCCCTACCCCAGCATCAAGCGCGCAACGAGCAGCCTGCGCAGCCGTGGAATGGTATCTTTCCGCAGCCTGGGAAGCGAACTCTTCCGTGTAGGTGGCCTCATGGTACAGGAGGTTTACACCCTTCACCCATACAGGAAGCTGGGGGAAGGGAGCGGTATCGCTGCAATACGCATAGGACCGAGGTTCATACGGCTTGTACGCCAGTTCTCGGTTGGGGACCGCAATCCCTTCCCTTACAAGGTCTTCGCCATTCTTGATCCTCCCGATTTCCTCGACCGAAAGTCCATACTCCCCTATCTTCTCCTTGCGTACGTTCATCCTGGGCTCCTTTTCCTCGAAAAGGAATCCGAATGTCTCTATCTTGTGGTTAAGGGGAAATGCCTTTATTTCCAATGATTTCGTTTCAAATACGGTCATCGGTTCCTTCATGGAGAGAGGATGATGGCGGATTTCGAAATCCACTCCCTGACCGTAATAGGAAAGGAAGAATTTCAGGATGGGCCCGAAAGAAACCGGAGCGTAAATATCCAGCGGCGCATTCCTCTTCAACATTCCGAGGGTGGAAAGGAGAGGGAACAGCCCGAAAAGATGGTCTCCGTGTATGTGGGAAAGGAACAAGGCATCGATCCTCTGCAACGGCACATGGCAGCGGATCAGCTGCTTCTGGCAGCCTTCGCCGCAGTCAATCAGGAAAAAGCGCCCATGTACGGACAGTACCTGGGCGCTTTGAAACCTGTCGACCATTGGCATGGCGGATGCCGTGCCGAGAATCGTCAACGTGAAGTTCATCTACTCGTTGGGTTCGCCTTTCTCGTTCTCCTCAAGCTTTCCTTTGAGAGCGGCAAGAGCGGAGATGTCACCGAAGGTCGCCTTCTCCATGTTGGAGTTGATCTTCTTGACAGCCTTCTTGGTGGTGTCGGTCTCAGCGGCAGCCTTCTCGACCTTCACGTCGCTGTAGGTACGGAGGTGGGAAAGAAGGATCCTGCGGGTGCTCCTGCGGAGTTCGGTAACCTTGAAGGGGAGCTTCTCGCCTGCAACGGCCTTCTTGCCGTCTTCCTTCACGAGATCCTTGCTGAATGCGAAGGCCTCGTCGTCGGTACCGTCGATCTTGATGACGGCGCCCTTGTCGGTCAGGCTGTCAACAGTGCCCTCGACGGTGGTGCCGACAGGGTACTTGGACTCGACCTCATCCCAAGGGTTGGGAAGAAGCTGCTTGTGGCCAAGGCTGAGTTTGTGGTTAGCCTCGTCGAAGTCAAGGATCTGGACGTCGATGCTGTCGCCGGCGGCAACCATCTCGGAAGGATGCTTGATCTTGTTCCAGGAAAGGTCGCTGATATGCACGAGACCCTCTACGCCGTCCTCAAGCTCTGCAAACACACCGAAGCTGGTGATATTGCGGACGACAGCCTTATGCTGCGAGCCAACGGGATATTTCTCGCGGATGTTCTCCCAAGGGTTGGAAGTGAGCTGCTTGAGTCCGAGGGACATCTTGCGGTTCTCGCGGTCCAGGGTGAGGATCTGGGCCTCGACCTCGTCTCCGACCTTGAGGAACTCCTGGGCGCTGTGAAGCCTGGGAGACCAGGACATCTCGGATACATGGATGAGACCCTCTACGCCGGGTTCGATCTCGACGAACGCGCCGTAATCGGCGATGAGGACCACCTTGCCCTTGACCTTGTCACCGACTTTGAGCTCGGCGTTGAGGTTGTCCCAAGGGTGAGGGGTAAGCTGCTTGTAGCCAAGGGCAATCCTCTTCTGCTGGGGATCGAATTCCTTGACGACGACCTTGATCTTCTGGTCGAGGGAGACAATCTCTTCGGGATTGTCGATCCTTCCCCAGGAAAGGTCGGTGATATGGATGAGACCGTCCACTCCGCCGAGGTCGACGAACACGCCGTAATTGGTGATGTTCTTGACGACACCCTCGAGGATCTGGCCTTTCTCCAGCTTGGAGATGATTTCCTCGCGACGCTTCTCCTGCTCAGCCTCGAGAAGGGCTTTGTGGGAAACGACGACGTTGCGGAATTCCTGGTTGATCTTGACGATCTTGAAGTCCATCGTGGTGTTGACAAACACGTCATAGTCACGGATAGGCTTGATGTCGATCTGGCTGCCCGGGAGGAAGGCCTCGATACCGAACACGTCGACGATCATACCACCCTTGGTGCGGGTCTTGATGAAGCCCTTGACGATTTCGTTGTTGTCATATGCTGCATTGACCATATCCCAAGCCTTGCGGGCGCGAGCCTTCTTGTGGGAAAGGATGAGCTGACCCTTGCGGTCTTCGGCGGACTCGACATAGACGTCGACCTTGTCACCGACCTTGAGGTCAGGGTTGTAACGGAACTCGGGAGCGGAGATGACACCCTCGCTCTTGTATCCGATGTTGACGATGACTTCGCGCTTGCCGACAGCCGTCACGACACCTTCCACGACCTCGTTTTCGACGACCTTGGAGAGGGTCTGGTCGTAAAGGGCGGCATCCTGCTCGCGGGCGCCTTTCTCTACACCGTCATTCTCGAACGCATCCCAGTTGAAGTCCTCGGGAGCGACCGAAGCATTGAGTACAGTCTTGTTTTCTTCCATAATGATTTTTACAAACAATACTAGGGGTTTAACATTATTTTTTGTGCTTTCTCAAAAAAGCGTGCAAAGGTATAAAAATATCTTTGAACATACAAATCTTTTTTAAGGAATTCCGTTATATCAGTTTCTGAAACTTCCGGAGCTTCGCTCCTCCATCCCTCCCACA
>CACXFP010000121.1 GCA_902766985.1 uncultured Bacteroidia bacterium
CCTATCGTGGCGTTGGAGAGGTCTGCAACGGCCATTTCCCTGCATGCCTCCGCTACCTGTTCTTCAGAAAAAATTCTCATATACTGAGTCTTTATTTTAGATACACATCCGAATCATCCTGCGGCCCGTCAGCATCCGCAAGGACAGGGAACTTGCTGCGGAAAGCCAGCAAATCATCCATGGAAAGCGTCTGCGTCACCACAGAGACCTCGGATTCCCTGCAGACGGCAAGCGTTTCTCCTTTAGGCCCAAGTATCTGTGAATGACCCGAATAACGGTTTCCAGGATCTTCCCCGACCCTGTTGACGGCGGCCAAATAGCACTGGTTCTCGATCGCCCTCGCCTTCAGGAGGGCGTCCCAGGCGCCGATCCTGGATTCAGGCCAGCTCGCCACGTACAGGGCAAGGTCATAATCGGCTGTCCCGTCCTTCAGCAGGCAGTTGCGGGAAAAGACCGGAAAACGAAGGTCGTAACACACCTGAAGGAGGATTCTCACACCCCTCCAGGGAACGACCACCCTCTGCTGGCCGGCAGTATAGCGGTGATGCTCCCCGCTGTATGTAAACAGGTGATGCTTATCATAGAATCGCACTCCCCCACCGGGTGTAACGAAATAGAACCGGTTGCGGAAAGTACCGGTGGCAGTATCCTCAACTGCTACGCTTCCGGCCACAGCCGCATCCTTGGCGGAGGCGATTTCCTTCATGAGCGCCAGGGACTTTCCACCGTCAGGTTCCACTCCCCCCGTCGGATCGGTCACGAAACCGGTAGAGAACATCTCCGGAAGAACTATCAGATCCGTCTCCCCGACTTCCCGGCAGAGATCCCTAACATTACAATTATTCGTCCCGACATCCATCCACGCAGGATCCGTCTGGATAATTGTCAGCCTGAAATCACTCATATCCGTTCACATTGAATATGCGAATATAAAGATATTCTTTCGTTAAACACGTCAGTATCCAGTGTATTTTTTTCTTTATTCGTATATTTATGCCGGAAAAAAGTAACGGTTTTAATATTTTACATTATGAGCACAGGTAACGTCCGTCCTGCTGACATGGAGCGCATAACTACCTCCGAGCTTGCCAGGAAATTCATTGAAGAACAAATTAAGGAACTGCGCGCCAGGATCGGCACCAGGAAGGTACTTCTCGCCCTTTCCGGCGGTGTGGACTCTTCCGTCGTAGCGGCATTGCTTATCAAGGCGGTGGGCAGGCAGCTGGTTTCCGTACACGTCAATCATGGACTCCTCCGCAAGGGTGAGCCTGAGCAGGTGGTCCGGGTATTCCGCGACGAGCTGGGAGCCAACCTGGTGTATGTCGACGCCACGGACCGTTTCCTCGACAAACTGGCGGGAGTGGCTGATCCGGAGCAGAAGCGGAAAATCATCGGAGCGGAGTTCATACGCGTTTTCGAGGAAGAGGCCCGCAAGCTGGACGGCATCAGTTTCCTGGCTCAGGGAACTATATATCCTGACATCATCGAATCCGGTCCCGTCAAGTCACACCACAATGTGGGCGGCCTGCCTGACGATCTCCAGTTTGAACTCGTAGAGCCTATCAAACTGCTCTTCAAGGATGAGGTCCGTGTGGTCGGGAAGGAGCTGGGACTGCCTGACAACATGGTCTTCCGTCAGCCGTTCCCGGGCCCCGGCCTTGGGGTACGCTGCACCGGAGCGATCACCCGCGACCGTCTGGAGGCCCTTAGGGAGAGCGACGCCATCCTGCGTGAAGAGTTTGCCAAGAACGGCCTGGAAGGCAAGGTGTGGCAATACTTTACGATCGTTCCCGACTACAAGTCCACCGGAGTCAGGGATAACAGGCGCAGTTGGGACTGGCCTGT
This sequence comes from uncultured Bacteroidia bacterium, assembly GCA_902766985.1. Lineage (GTDB taxonomy): Bacteria > Bacteroidota > Bacteroidia > Bacteroidales > UBA932 > Cryptobacteroides. The sequence goes on from CACXFP010000121.1 coordinate 1,846, forward strand.
CATCATCCGCGCCGTCAATACACGCGATGCCATAACAGCAACGATTGAGGAGATTCCCTACAGTCTTCTCCATCATATAACGCAACGCATAATCACGGAGGTCCCCGGCGTAAACCGCGTGCTCTATGACCTTACTCCCAAGCCTACGGGCACGATAGAGTGGGAATAGAGTTTTTATAATAAGCAACTGATAACCCATTGTTTACGCCCTCCTCTCTTTCGCCTATGGCGGCGGCAAGCGCCTTCCCGGTCTTGTCCGCAGGCGCGGAAAGAAGGAGTACCTGGATGCCTTGCATCAAGCAAACCAGGAAGACGGCTCAACACCAAGCATCGGAGCGCACGCGAAGCTTGACAAGATCCGTCCCTTCCTCCGTTATTTCACGGCCTTGGTTGCAAAGGAAATCTACAATGACACCCGCTTCCTGACGGAGCCTGACGAGAATGTCTGGTGGTACGACGGTCAGCGGGTAGAGTTCCGTACACCCAACTATGCAAAGATTCTTCGGATCATGCAGTCTCAGCCATCCGTCACGATCGGCAGCCTGCGTGAGCAGCTCGGCATTAACAAGTTGGCCGTACAGCGATTGCTTTCCAGCCTTAAAGAGAAAGGCTACATCGAGGCTCGGAACAACGCAGGAGGCTGGCGCGTCAACAAAGAATCTGCCTGTCACGACAGCGACCAAACGGCCGGATGGTTGGCGTCGCGGCATACTGGGCCGCAGAGACTGTAGATTGTACTTAGACATTGACCGAAATCAGCCGACTTCTTCAACTTTTTTGTATTTTTACAAAAATTGAAGATTTATGGCTGTCCATTCACACTGGATATTGAGGTTTGCGGCCGTTGCGGCATTGGTGTTGGTTTTCATGTCCGCATCGGCCCAGGAATTCTGGGTCAAGGGAGATTCAACGCAGTATGTCCAGGCCATAGAAGTATTGACGCCCCGGCTGCGCAGTGATGTCAGGGGCCGTGTCACCGTCCGTTTCCGGGCTCCGGGAATGGACAAGGCGGCGGCCCGCAGCGCCACATACGACAGGTCCGGGCAGTCCCGACATATTTCCCTTACGCCTAAGCCCATAACCCTGAAGGCCAACGGCAGCGGAGAATTCACCTTCAGAACCTCCGACATGCCATCCGGCCCTTTCACAGTGCAGATTTACGCCGTGAACGCCGCAGGCAAACGGGACCTTTTCGAGCTCCAGCTCTACAACAAGGGACGATCCAAAGTCAAGGCTCCGGTCGGAATACCTGACACCATCCCGGCTCCGGCCAGGGGGATGCGACTGGCATACAGCGATGATTTCGACGGACCGCTTTCCATCTCCCGCGACGGTCGCGGGGCAAGGTACAATGCCCATAAGCCCAGATTCGGCGATTTCAGCGGATGGCCGTTCAGCGATCCTGAAGGAGAGGCCAATCCTTTCGGCCAGAGGGACTCATACCTGATAATACGCGCCAGGAAACCTGAAGGGAGCAGGGGCTCCACAGGACTCATCGCTTCCGTCGACATGGATGGGAAAGGATTCCGTGCGAAGGCACCGTTCTACATGGAATGCCGTTTTATCGCCCATTCCGCGCCTGGCACCTGGCCTGCCTTCTGGACCATAACCAACATCAACCGGGGCCCAGGGGATGAACTGGATACGGTCGAGGCCTACGGCGGCTGGGGCACCGGCAACCCAAACGACACCGGCTACTGGGTGACGTCCCATTTCTGGGGGCAGAAAAAACCTGACGGATCTCCCATGGAGCACCCTGGCAGGCACATCCTTATCGACAACACAGCCGGGAACACTTCCTGGAGCGAGGCTTTCCACACATACGGGCTCTACGTTGATGAACAAGACACCATCTATTACTTCGACGACAAGGAAGTATGGCGGCATCCGACCAATCCGGTCTCATTCTCTGATCCTCACGTCTTCCTGATCAACTACGCCATCGGAGGGGGAAGCGGCTGGTCCATAGACCTGAAGCGTTACGGCAACGCCTCGGACATGTTCGTCGACTACGTACGCGTCTTCACGAAAGAATAACCTCCCGGACAGATTGAATATGAAACACCTCTCCTTACTGTCTGCCATATGCATCCTGGGCGCCCTGCCGCTTTCCTCCCAAGACAGGCCTTACGGACTAAGGACCGACCTGATCGAACGGACGGACGTCGTGTACCGCGGAGGATATGCAACGTCGATATCACTCCCCCAGATGTCCCTCACGGCAGCTTCCGGTCAGGAAGGTTTCCAATATGCGGCGATAGCCACCCCGAATCCCTCGTTCAGCTGGATAGTCCCGGACGAGATCGAAGGCCAGCCGGCAGGATGCGTCATGCAGGAGTCATACAGGATCAGGCTGTACAGGATTGATTCCCTGGAGGCCGGGCCCCTTCCGGTGACGGAGCCGGAAAGGACCCTGGTATGGGACTCCGGGGAGGTCAATGACGGACGATCGACAGCGGTCCGCTACTCAGGCCCAGCCCTGGAACCAGACACGATATATGGATGGGAAGTAAAGACCGTATCTACCTGTACTTCAATAGGATATAGCATGCCGATATGCGTTCCGAACGGAACGGAAAGCGGATGGTCCGACCTGAAATTGTTCAAAACCGCATCGAAGCTCAGCGAAAGCGCGGTTTCTCTGGAGCCTTTGGTGAAGACAGACCAGCGGCCCACGGAGGTGAAGGACCTGGGAGACGGCACCTTGTTCGCAGATTTCGGGAAGGCCGCTTTCGGTCAGGTCAGACTGACGGTCTCCGGCGTCGGTCGCCGGCAGAAAGTTGTCCTTCACCTCGGAGAGAGGGTCAAGGACGGACGCGTGGACCGCAAGCCGTTCGGCACCTGCCGCTACCGCAGGATCGAGTTGGATATCCA
>CACXFP010000122.1 GCA_902766985.1 uncultured Bacteroidia bacterium
CTGACCTTCCTGATCCTGGCCCTTATGCCGGCAGTCATCTATCTTATCTCTGTCGTCTTCGGCATCCTTAACGGAAAAGGCTGGTCCGTCCCCTCTACCCAGTTGAGGCTCGCCGTGTTCTTCCTTACCACCGGGGCCCTTCTCCTGTCTTACCCCGCTTCCTGCTACGGATTCGTTACGGAGAAGAAGTCCGGCTCGTCCTGGCTGATGCTCCCCGCATCCTCATTTGAGAAATTCCTGTCCATGTTCGTGATAACGATGGTCGTCCTGCCTGTGGCCTATTCGGTGCTGTATTTCGGCAGCGACGCCCTCCTGGGCCTGACCGGCCATGGTTACGGTCCCAATCTCATGTCCTGTATCTTTCGGGAAGAGGGCGGAGTGAAAATGGTTTCACTGGATGGGAATGGCGTCGGTACGGGTGCCTATCCCCTTTATCTTGCCTTCGAGACTACGGCGCTGACATACCTTCTCGGCGCTGTCATTTTCAGGAAAAACAAGGTGGTCAAGACAATACTGTGCCTTCTCGTTTTCTCCCTCATCTTCATGATGGTTGCAACCTTCATCTTTTCACATTTCGACATGGAGTGGTGGAAGAGTTCCCTGCTGAAACTTCTCGGTGATAATGAAGATACCGTTATCCTGAGAGTAAAAGTATTGGCCAATGTGTTCAGCTGGGCCGTCATCGTCCTTCTCGGCCTTGGAACCTTCTTCAGGATCAAAACCTTAAAGCATTGACAGCCATGGATTTCAGTCAACAGAAACCGATATACCTACAGATCCTTGACATGATTTCCGACAGGGTCCTGTCAGGGGAGTACAAGGCAGGGGAGAGGATCCCTTCCGTGAGGGATTTCGGAGCCGATCTCGGCGTGAATCCCAACACCGTCATGCGGACTTTCGAAAAGCTTACGGCCGACGGCATAATATTCAACAAGAGAGGGATAGGGTATTTCATCAGCGATGATGCCTCGTCAATCATCCTCGGCAATGAACGCAAGGCCTTCCTGGAAGAAGAAATACCCAGGATTGCCTCCCGGGCCCGTCTGCTGGGCATCAGCCCCGGAGAGATTTATGAGAAATTGAAAGAGGGCTAGGCTTTTCCGGAGGAGTGCTCTTCCCTCCATTGGGCAGGCGTCAAGCCGGTGGACTGGCGGAACTGATTGCGGAAGTTGCTCTTGTCCTTGATCCCGACCATCGCCCCTATCTTGCAGGCTGGAATTTCCGGTTTCCCGACAAGCAGTGTCGCTGCTTTCGAGAGCCGGATTTCCTTTCTCCATGTGGTGAACCTCTTGCCATGGACATTGCGGAAATAATCCGTCAGCATCCACGGGGTTATCCCCATCTGGGATGCGACGGTTTCTACGGAAGCCTCCTCCGAGTATCTTCCCTCGGCTATCCATTGCTCAATCGCTTTTGATATGTCGCTGTAGTGAACGGGGGTACGACTGCGTCCGAACGGGAGCAGCCGCCTCATTGAGTCGAGTATTTTTGAAAGACCGGTTCGGGCCATTTTGGAATTTTGGCATCCAGGTTCAAAGAGGATACTAAAATAGATAATTTTACGTATTTTTGCAACGCTTAAGATAGTTTGGTCATGTTTGAAAATCTACAGGAAAGGCTCGAGCGTTCGTTCAAGATTCTGAAGGGAGAGGGCCGTATTACCGAAATCAATATAGCGGAAACCCTGAAGGACATCCGCAGGGCGTTGCTGGATGCCGATGTCAGCTACAAGGTGGCGAAGGATTTCTGCGACAAGGTGAAGGTCAAGGCCATGGGGTCGGACGTGCTTACTGCGGTCAAGCCCCAGCAGATGATGGTGAAGATAGTCCATGACGAGCTGGCTGATTTCATGGGAAGCTCTTCCCAGGACATAAACCTGAAGGGAAGTCCTGCAGTGGTGCTCGTCGCCGGTCTGAACGGTTCCGGTAAGACGACGTTCTGCGCCAAGCTCGCCCTGAACGTAAAGAGCAAGAGGGGAATGAATGTCCTTCTCGCCGCATGCGACACTTTCCGTCCCGCCGCCATCGACCAGCTGAAGGTTCTCGGGGAGCAGATCGGAGTGGAGGTTTACACCGAGGAAGGAGAGAAGGATCCCGTAAGGATTGCCAGGAATGCAATCGCGAAAGCCAAGTCCCAGGGTTTCCCTGTCGTGATTGTGGATACCGCCGGCCGCCTTGCTGTGGACCAGGAGCTCATGGATGAGATTTCCACCCTCCACGATGCCGTTAAACCCACGGAGACCCTGTTCGTAGTTGATGCGATGACCGGCCAGGATGCAGTCGAGACTGCGAAAGCCTTCAACGACCGCCTGGATTTCGACGGAGTCGTCCTTACCAAGATGGATGGTGACACCCGCGGAGGCGCCGCACTCTCAATCAAATATGTCACAGGGAAACCGATCAAGTTCATATCCTCCGGGGAAAAGCCCGAAGCCCTCGATGTCTTCCATCCCGACCGTATCGCGGACAGGATCCTCGGTATGGGCGACGTCGTTTCCCTCGTAGAAAAGGCCCAGGAGCAGTTCGACGAGAAGCAGGCCCGTGAGATGAAGAAGAAACTGGCCCGCAACACCTTCGGGCTCATGGACTTCTACAACCAGATACAGCAGGTCAAGAAGATGGGCAACATCAAGGACCTTGCGGGGATGATTCCCGGCGTGGGCAAGATGATAAAGGATGTGGACTTCGACAATGATTCCTTCAAGAGCATCGAGGCCATGATCATGTCCATGACCCCCGAAGAGAGGGACAACCCGGAGATCATCAACGGCAGCCGCCGCAAGAGGATAGCCGACGGAAGCGGTACCACCGTTCCAGAACTCAACCGTCTCCTCAAGCAGTTCGAGGGCACCCGCAAGGCCATGCGCCAGGTCATGACTGGCAACCTGGCCTCCAAGATGAAGGGTTTCAGGCGGTAGGGGTCTCCCGTCAGTTACCGAACACCAGGACCATGTCGGCGTCGATGGCTTTTGCTGCCATGTCTTCAGGGATGAACTTCCATTCTCCCAGGACGGAAGGCTTTTCCGATTCCACGGAGATCGTCCCGTGTTTTTTCAGATAGTCGTATATCAGGTTCCTGATTTCAGGATACTTCCTCACTATCCTTTCCGAAGGGTCCTCTATACCTGCCCCGCGGTAGAGCATTCCGCCTCCGCCGCTTGCCCTGTATGAGGTCATGGCCACGTTGTATTCCCTGTCTAAACCGAACTCGCTTCCGTCAGCCATGGAAAGGATGGTTATCCTTTCCCCGCGAGGCTTGGTGATATCGACCGTGTAGTTGATGCCGGCCGCCGAAGAGAAGTTATATGTGCGGCCGATGAACGACCAGTTGGCCTGTCCGGTCCTTGGATCGTCCCTTTTCTGGATCAGGAGGGCGTGGGCTCCGCCGGGGGCTGCAAGCCAGCTGTCGTAAGAGTC
>CACXFP010000123.1 GCA_902766985.1 uncultured Bacteroidia bacterium
GGAGCCCTTCGTCGGCAGGGAGCCAGCGTACGTCGTGAAGGGAAGCATAGTCAAGCCAGCGGGCTGATTCATGCTCGTTCAGATGCATGTACTCCCCTTCCAGGGTACAGAGGTAACAATGCATGGTCAGATGGAACTTCGGATAATCCCAATCGACCGTCGAAAGAAGCCTCCCCACTGCTATTCCAGCGGACAGTTCCTCCCTGATCTCTCTCTTCAGGGCTTCCTCCGGTTTCTCTCCGGACTCCATCTTCCCGCCCGGGAACTCCCACCAGTCCTTGTAATCCCCATATCCCCTCTGTGTTGCGAAGATACGGTCACCCCGGCGGATGACCGCCGCAACAACCTCTATTCTCCTGGAATCTACCATCGTATAATCAGATCAGTTGGGATGCTTGCCGTGGCAGTTCCGGTATTTGAGACCGGAACCGCAGGGACATGGGTCGTCAAGCCCGATGTGGGGAATGTAAATCTTGCCGGGGAGGGCAAGCTGCTGCATGGAGCCCTGAGGCATCCGGAAGCTTTCACGGGCATATGCGGTAGCCTCCGGGTCAGGATCGAACCCCTCGTTCAATTCAGCCTTCTCCTCGTCAGAAGATATATCGATCCACAGAAGGTTCTTCTGCGCTGCAGAATAACCCTTCAGGAACCACTTCGGGGTGTGGTTGGCATAATCGGAAATGACCTGCATGCAGTCGCGATATTCCTCGAAAGACCCTATTTCATTCATCTTCTGGGTAACGCTGAAGTAGAGGTCCTCCATGGAATCCCCGCTCCCTTCACCTTGGGAATTGATCCATATTTCATGCAGTTCAGTCTCGAGTCCTTCTCCCGAATAGCCCAGCGAGCGGAGCATCCTGACAAGCCTCGAGCCGTATTTGCTCCGCATCCCGAACGTGTTGTAGGGATAACCTTCTCCGGCCTCCATGGCATCCTTGACGGTAAAATGCCTGTATCCTTTCACCTGGGGATACCTCTCCCTGGCGCGTATGACATTGAAAGGATCCGTCACGCAAGGAGAGCAAAGATAGGATTGGCCGGTCTGTTCATCATCCTCCCGGCACAGACTCACGACGGGGTTGTCGTAAAGCATCATGATGAAATCGGTGAAATCCACTCCTCCTTTGTAGGTATAGTAATCATACATGACCTCCCCGAGGAACCTGTCCAGAGGGATCAGGCCGTAGAGGTGCAGATACCCCATCATCACCTGCTCCAGTTCATATTTCCCGCTGGAGCGGGCCTCTTCGATGACCGAATCGATCCTGGGCGCGACAAGGGAATACAGGTCCTTGCCCATCCAGATCCTCCTGGAACCGTCGTCAGAAACCTCGCTGTCCAGAAGTGTCGTGAGTTCAAGGACGGAGGTCTGTTCGTTGTACCCAAAGCCGACCGCCTTTCCCGGGCCGGCGTCGGACAGGGTTTTCAATAAGTTCAAGTCAGTACATAACATTCTGGGAAGCCACTTCTGAGGGCAATCCGATATGAAGGAGCAAAGCACCCCTACCATATCTTCCTTTCCCATCCGCGGGTCCACGGGAGCCCCGAAATAACGGGCGATGTCCTCGATCTCCCAGATGGAGAACGAGGACATTGCCTCAATTATTTTCTTTTCCCTCACAGGGTATCTCCCCATTTAAGGACGGGCTGGCGGGCAGCGCGCGTCTCATCAGGACGACGTACGGGAGCCGTATGCGGGGCTTCCTGAAGGATGGACGGATCTTCCTCGGCTTCAGCGGCTATCTTCCGCATTACTTCGATGAACGCATCCATCGTTTCCTTCGACTCCGTTTCTGTCGGTTCTATCATGAGGGCCTGGTGGAACAGGAGCGGGAAATAGATGGTGGGGGCATGGAAACCGAAGTCCAGCAGTCGCTTGGCCACATCAAGGGTGGTGGCCTTCCCGCTGGCAAGTCCGTCAAACACGAACTCATGCTTGCACACTGACGGTATAGGCAGTTTGTAGCAGTCTTTCAGGCTTTCCTTGATGTAGTTGGCCCCGAGGCTGGCATACTTCCCGGCAAGCGCCAGGTTTTCCTTACCAAGCATGAGGATATATGCATAAGCCCTGAGCAGGACGCCGAAGTTGCCGAGGAAACCGGACACCTCGCCGGCGCTCTCCTCGCAGCCTTTCGAGCCCTTGGGGTTACCGCATTTCGGACAAGGAGCCGTTCCGGGGCGTCCAAGCACCCTGAATCCCTTGTCGGTCTTCACGACCTTCGGAACGGGAATGTACGGCTCGAGTTTCTCGGCCACGCCGACGGGACCGGATCCGGGACCGCCTCCGCCATGAGGGGTGGA
>CACXFP010000124.1 GCA_902766985.1 uncultured Bacteroidia bacterium
CTTCCGGAAGAAGGCACCCCGAAGGCAGAGGCTGAACCGGTAACCCTCATCCCCATGGGCGCAGCCCATATCAGGATTTCCGCCTTCCCCAACACAACAGAATAGTAGTTTTCAAGATTATGATCAGGAAATCAATCTTTTGCTTCCTGGCTGTCTCAGCCATGCTTCTCTCCGGCTGCAAGGAGAAAAAGACCATGCTGTTCAACGGTAAGGACCTTGACGGCTGGGTGCTGTATGTCGCTCCCGAAGACGGGGTGGCGGCAACCGATGTCTTCAAGGTCTCCGACGGAAAGATAGTAGTGGCGGGCAAGCCTTTCGGCTATATGAGGACCGAAAAGGAATATGCAGATTATAAACTCCATGCAGAGTGGAGATGGATAGGCGCCGCCACCAACAGCGGCATCTTCCAGAGGGTACAGGAGGGAGACCGTATCTGGCCGTCGGTCGTGGAGGTCCAGCTTCAGGGCGGACACGCCGGGGACCTCCTGGGGATGGGCGGTACTGCCCTTGCCCATGTGGACCCTAAGGCTCCCGGTCTCTTCTACAAGGTCAGGGCCTCGGGAGAGAGCCCTGAAAAACCTGAAGGAGAGTGGAATTCGGCGGATGTCGAGGTGACCGGCAACAATGTGAAAGTATGGGTGAACGGCAAATTCGTAAATGAGGCCGAAGGCCTTTTCACCAAAGGCTGTATCGCCCTCCAGAGCGAAGGCGGTCCCCTTGAGTTCCGCAACGTCTATATCGTGGAGAAATAGGGGTCAGGGCCGTTTTTTTCGTTTTCCGTCGTTCTTTTTCCCAAAAAGAATGACTATATTTGAACACCACATTTAACAACTGAAATTGGACGATAACCGAAAATGACTATGAATCCTGGAAGGAAAGGAATCATTTCCGCCGGCAACTGGGTGGTTGACAGCGTGAAATTCATTGACGTGCTGCCCGAAAAGGGCAACCTGACCACTATCCGGAAGGTTGAGGAAGGCGGGGGAGGCTGCTCCCACAACGTCCTGCTCGACCTCGCGGCACTTAAATGCAACATCCCTCTTTATGCCGGCGGCTGCATAGGCAACGATGACCATGGGAAGATGCTTCTAGACGAACTTGATGCAATGGGTGTGGATCATTCCAGCATGCAGGTCCTTGAAGACGAATCTACTTCCTACACGGATGTGATGACTGAGCCCGGCGGGGTCCGGACGTTCTTCCATTACCGTGGTGCCAATGCCCGCCTCTGCGCTGCCGATGTCCTCTCCTGCAAGACTGATGCGAAGATTTTCCATCTCGGGTACCTACTCCTTCTCGATGAACTTGACAAGGATGACCCGGATTACGGCATAGTCGCCGCCAGGGTTCTCGATGGTCTTCTGAAGCAAGGGTACAAAACTTCTGTGGACGTGGTTTCCGAGCAGGGAGACCGGTTCCAGCATGTGGTCAAGCCTTGCCTGAAGTACACCGACTACCTTATATTCAATGAGGTCGAGGCAGGGGCCTGTCTTGGAAGGGATCTCCGCAAGGCCGATGGCACGATAGATCCTGAAGATGTGGCTTCCGCCGCCGCCGCCCTCATGGAATGCGGCGTAAGGGAACTGGTGCTCATCCATTTCCCCGAAGGAGGCTATGCCTTGTCGAAGGATGGCACCGGATGCTATGCCGATTCGTTCTCGCCTCCCAAGTCAGAGATAGTTTCCACCGTCGGGGCCGGGGATGCCTTCTGCGCCGGCGCTCTTTACGCCATCCATGAAGGTTATTCCCTGAGGGACACCCTTGATTTCGCCAACGCCAGCGCCCGGTTCAACCTATTCAACCCCACCAGCACGGGCGGAGCCCCTGAAATCGGAGTGATCCGGGAATTCCTGAAAACCAGAGCAAAAAAATAACCAGATAATTACATAACCATGAAACGTTCAGAAGTTAACAAGATCATCAAAAACGCAAAGGCCATGTTCGATAAGTTCTGCTTCCACCTTCCTGAATGGGCGGACTGGACTCCGGAAGACTGGGCCGAAAAGGGACATGAGTGCGATGAAATCCGTGAGAACAGCCTCGGCTGGGACATCACCGATTTCGGCAGCGGAGATTTCGAAAAGGTCGGCCTGACCCTCGTCACTATCCGCAACGGCAATGTCAGCAAAGGCGGCAAGACCTATTGCGAGAAGATAATGGCAGTCGGCGTAGGCCAGAAGACCCCCGCCCATTTCCATTGGTTCAAGACCGAGGATATCATCAACCGCGGAGGCGGCACTTTCTGCCAGCAGATGTGGAAGGCCGACGAGAAGACCGAGGAGAAGCTGGACGTTCCTTTCACCGTCAAGGTCGACGGCGTGGAGCGCACCCTTCAGCCGGGCGAGGTTCTCAGGCTCCGCCCCGGCCAGAGCGTTACCAACGAACCCTATGTATATCATGAGTTCTGGGCGGAAGGCGAGCCCTGCATGGTGGGTGAGGTGTCGAAGGTGAACGACGATGCCAAGGACAACCGTTTCTACGATCCTATCGGCCGTTTCCCTGCGATTGAAGAGGACGAGAAGCCGTTCCGTCTGCTCTGCAACGAATATCCCACGGTGAAATAACGGTTTTTTCCATGCACAGGACGGCCTTGATGCTTTCCCTCATTTCCGCTTTTGCCCTGGTGTCCTGCAAGGGATACAAGGATCTGGAAGCGTCGGCGTTCCAGCAGATGCTGGCCGGCGATCCATCGGCCCAGCTCGTCGATGTGCGTACTCCGGAAGAATTTGCCGAAGGCCATCTTCCCGGGGCCGCCAACATTGACTGGCAGGCGGATGATTTCCGGGAAAAGGCGGCGGAATCCCTGGACAAGGGCCGTCCGGTCATGGTTTATTGCCGCAGCGGAAAGCGCAGTGCGGCAGCCGCTGCCCGTCTTGACGGAATGGGATTCCGGACATACAACCTTCTCGGGGGTTACCTGAAATGGACTGAAGAGGGCAGGGAGACGGAAGTGTCTGGAAATGAAGAGCCGGAGGACCTGGATGTCCTCTATGGCGCAGACCTTTTGAAACCGGGGACCGCGGCCCCTGATTTCACTCTCTTCGACCTTTCCGGAAAGGAGGTACGCCTCTCCGGTCTCAGGGGAAAGACGGTAGTGCTGGATTTCTGGGCCACCTGGTGTCCCGACTGCCGGGCCGAGATTCCGGCTTTGAAAGCCATGTATGCGGCAGCGGACCCCTCCAAGGTGACCTTCGTGTCCGTCTCTTACGACAGGGATATCGAGACTCTCCGGAAATACGTTGCGGAAAACGGAATGCCCTGGGTCCAGCTTTTCGACCCCGCCGGTAAGAAAGATTCAGGCATCGGAGCCGATTATCACGTGAAATGGATTCCGTCCATGTATGTGATAGGCCCGGACGGCAAGGTGGTCCTTTCCACTGTCGTCGCCTCCAAGGTAGCTGCCTTCCTGGACGGGAAATAGGATCTGTTACCGGAATACCAGGGCTGTAGCCCAGACCTGGCAGCCTTCGCCACGGCCGACGAACCCAAGGTTCTCGGCCGTGGTTGCCTTTATGCTCACCCGGGCCGGGGAGATTCCCATCACGGATGCAAGGCAATCACGCATTTCGTTGATATGAGGCGCCAGTTTCGGCTTCTGCAAGGCTATGGTGATGTCCACGTTGCCGATGCTGTAACCTTTCGATCCTATCATCTCCGAGACCTTGCCGAGCAGGATCTTGCTGTCCACGCCGGCCCACTCGTCGGAGGTGTCGGGGAAGAAATGTCCGATGTCTCCCAGTGCAAGGGCGCCCAGTAGGGCGTCGCACAGGGCGTGGATGGCCACGTCGCCGTCCGAATGCGCCACAAAGCCGAAAGGACAGTCTAAGTTGATTCCGCCCAGCCACATGGGCAGTCCGGGGGCTATTTCATGCACGTCGTAGCCGTTGCCTATCCTTATGTCTTCCATACTTGAGATGCCTGTTTTCACAAAAGTAAATAATTTTGACTACATTTGTTTGGTTAAAGGTTATCAAAATGGGACTTTTCAATAATTTCATGGGGCAGGAAGAGCACAGGGTGTTCAATTACAAGCCCATATATTACGACAAGGACGAAGAAGAGCGCAAGCGCAAGTTCGCCGCCGTAGACGGTTCCCTTGAGAAGAAAGACGAAGACGGCAAGGAAAAGACCTATGTGCCGGGTTCCTACGTGCACGGCGCCTTCCGCGACGGGAATTACGCCACCCGCAGGGGCACCGGCAAGATCCCCGCCATCATAGGGGTGATAGGCGTGATCCTCTTCGTCGTGATTCTGATGTACATCGCGAAATTCTATTCCCTGCTGTAGCACATGGAACTCAAGATCCTTCCGTCGAACATAGCCAACATGATAGCCGCCGGAGAAGTGGTCCAGCGGCCGTCTTCAGTGGTGAAAGAGCTGATGGAGAATGCCATGGACGCCGGGGCTTCGCAGGTCACGGTGGTCATTGCCGATGCCGGAAGGACTCTTATACAGGTCATCGACAACGGCTGCGGCATGGATCCGGACGAGGCTGTGCTCTGCTTTGAGCGCCACGCCACCTCGAAAATTGCGACGGCGGAGGACCTTGCCGACATCTCCACCTACGGGTTCAGGGGGGAGGCCCTCTCCAGCATCGCGGCTGTGTCGGAGGTAACCCTAAGGACAAGGAAGGAAGGCGAAAGCCTCGGATGCGAGGTCGTCTTTGCCGATTCCAAACACGTTTCAACCAGCGAGACGGCCTGCCCTGCCGGAAGTAATTTCTCCGTCAGGAACCTGTTCTACAACGTCCCTGCGAGGAGGAAGTTCCTAAAGTCGGATAACGTGGAGTTCAAGCATATCGTCGAAGAATTCACCCGTGTCGCCCTCACGAGACCGGAAGCCGGATTCACCCTTATCCACAACGGCCGGGACATCTATGTCTTGAAGCCGGCCAAAAGCCTGAAGTTCAGGATTACTGACCTGCTGGGAGCCGGAGTGGTCGGGGAGGTGGTCGATGTCGCCGCGGACACCTCGGTAGTGAACCTGAGGGGATTCGTGGGCAGGCCTGATACGGCGAAGAAGACCCTCGGCAACCAATTCTTCTTCGTGAACGGGAGGTATTTCCGGAGCGCCTACATGCACAAGGCGGTGATGAAGGCCTACGAAGACCTTATCCCCGAAGGTGTCACGCCTTCGTATTTCCTGTATCTTGAAGTTGATCCCAAGTCGATGGATGTAAATATCCATCCCACGAAGACAGAGATAAAATTCGAGGACGACAGCGTCATCTTCCAGGTAATCTTCGCCTGTGTGAAGGAGAGCCTTGGACGGAATTCCGGAGCCGGGACTATAGATTTCGATAGCCCGCGTTCCGGCGAGATGCCTGTTTTCAGCAGCAGGTTCGAGGATTTCCATCCCGTTGCGACCCCCGCTCCCGACACCGACCCTTCCTACAACCCCTTTGTCGGCGAAGGTGTCCAGAGTCAGATGGATTTTTCAGGACACGACTGGAATTCAGGTGCTTACAAGACCGGGAGCCTTGTGGACCGGAAGCAGGACTACGGCAGGCTCTTCGAGGAAAAGTCCCTTCCGCTTTCCCGGATAATAATCCTTCAGGGAAAGTACTTGGTCACGCCGGGTAAGGAAGGCCTTACGGTAGTGAACATACGCAGGGCCAGGGAAAGGATACTCTACGAGAGATTCCTCGGCGTCCTGTCGAAGGAAGGCCATATTACCCAGGTCTCCCTCTTTCCCGTAACGGTCCAGGTGGGTGTAGAGAACCGGCTTGTCTTCGATGCCCATGGGGAAGAACTCCGCAAGCTCGGTTTCGACATAACTCCTTTCGGGAATGATACCGTGGTGGTCAACGGTGTCCCCGAGGGATTCTCCAACGAGGCGGGGAAGGTCCAGACCATGGTCGGCGACCTCCTCCTCATCCTCTCCGACGACTCCGCCGACCTCCCGGGCGTGCTCGAATCAAAGAAAGCCCAGGCCTTCGCAACCCTCGGTGCCGCTTCCGGCGAGGATCTTTCTTCTCCGGTCGAGGCCCAGAGGCTGCTGGACGCCCTTTTCTCCTGCGACAATGCTGAATTCACCACAGGCGGCCGCAGGATAATAACCCGGATTCCCATCTCGGACATTGACAAGAAATTCTAGGCAGAAATGAATCAGAACTCCTTCTGGAACACCATACCTCCCGTGACGAAGAACATCATCGTCATCAATGTCATTGTGTTCATCGCCACCCTGCTCAACGAGAACCTCATGGTCGGGAACTTCGCAATGTTCTTCCCGACTTCGCCGTATTTCCGCTGGTGGCAGCCGCTCACCCACATGTTCATGCATGGAGGCATCTGGCACATCTTCTTCAACATGTACACCCTCCTCATCTTCGGCATCGCCGTTGAGAGGATCCTGGGATCGAAACGGTTCCTGATATTCTATTTCGCATGCGGACTCGGGGCTGCCGCCCTCCATCTGGCCGTCACCTGGTTCCAGCTCTCCCATGGCGGGTCGGTGTCCCTCCTGGGCGTTCCCATGCTCGGAGCTTCCGGCGCCATCTACGGCGTCCTCATCGCCTACGCTATGTTCTACCCCGACTCCATACTCACCCTAATTTTCCCTCCCATCTCCCTCAAGGCCAAATGGTTCATCCTCATATTCGCAGGCATTGAACTCGTGACGGGCATCTTCGGCACCCTTGACGGAATCGCGCATTTCGCCCATCTCGGCGGCATGATCGTTGGGTGGCTGCTGATAACATTCTGGAAAAGAAGCCGCAGGCTTTACTATTGATATGTCAGGAAGAGGCGTCAAAAGGCATCCGGTGCTCTGGTTCCTGGCCGTTGTCCTGGCCGGCGGCCTTGTCGCAGGCTACCTTGCCATGTACGTGAACCCTTCGAAGGCCTGGTACATGACGCTTTTCGGCATTCTCTTCATGGTATTCGCCGTCCTCAACGCCGTCATGGCGATTGCCGGTATCCTCCATCTTTCCCGTTCCGCCCTGTTCTCCCTGTTTGTCCTCATTCCGGCCTTTTTCCTCTCCGGCCGCTACATTCAGTTCTCCGGACCTGAATCCTTGAGAGATGGCAACCTCAGGGTTGTTTCCTACAATGTCGGGCTTTTCGGTTCATCTGTCAAGAGCCTGAAGATGAATGAGCAGGAATGCATGGATTCGGTCTTCCGTTTCCTTCTTGGCACAGGCGCGGACATAATCTGCCTCCAGGAGTTCCATTTCTCCGGAGATTCGAAAACGAAGGATTACCTGGAAAGGAGGTTCCCGGAATACCGGGCGGAGTATTACCTGAACCAGAATCCCGGAGGCTTTTACGGCAATGTCATCCTAAGCCGTTTCCCGGTGCGTTCGAGGGGTAAACTAGATTTTCCGAAGAGCGCAAACCAGGCCATCTACGCCGATATTGATGTCAGGGGAACGATGCTGAGGGTATATAACTGCCATTTGGAAAGTTATAATATCGAGACCGATAAGCTTGCGCATTTCAACGGCGACAGTACGCTCGTTCGCCGAACGGAGTTGAAACTGAGGAAGTCCATCGAGAAAAGACCGGAGCAGGTTGACGCAATGGTTTCCAGCATGGAGTCTTCTCCCTACGAGTCGTTGGTCGTGGGAGATTTCAATGATTCTCCCGTTTCCTATACGTACCGCCGCCTTTCCCGGGGCCGTTCTGATGCTTTTGTGAAAGGAGGAAAGGGGAATGGCGCAACTTTCCGGCTTTTCTGGCCTTTCCTCCGGATAGACTACATACTTTTCCCTTCCCGGTACGAGTGTACCCGGTACGAGATGCCGAAGGTCAGGTACTCGGACCATTATCCTATTCAAGCAGATTTGGTTATATGAACAAGGAGAACTACGATAAAGTTGTTGCGGAGGCGTTGAAGGTGCTTCGCGAGGGTGGCGTCATCCTATACCCGACGGATACCGTCTGGGGGCTTGGCTGCGATGCCACGAATCCTTCCGCCGTTGCGAAGGTTTATGGGATCAAGAAGCGGTCCGACAGCAAATCGCTTGTCCTGCTGGCTTCGGACCTCGATATGGTTGCCAGGTTCGTGGAAAGGATTCCGGACATTGCCATAGACCTCGTTGAGGTGAATGACCGCCCGATGACCATCATATATCCCGGGGCGATAGCCGGGACAGCTTCGCCGGATGCTGCCGGGACGGGCGACCGTTTCCATCTGGCGTACAATGTGGTAGCCGCGGACGGTTCTGTAGGCATACGTATCCCCCTGAACGATTTCTGCAGGGACCTGGTCCGCAGGCTCGGCCGTCCCATGGTTTCTACTTCCGCCAACATTTCAGGGAACCCCACACCCAAGACATTCAAGGATATCGAACCTGAGATCAAGGAGGGTGCGGACTATGTGGTGGCTCCGTCCCTCGGTGCCGGTGCCACGGGAACCGCTTCCCAGATAATCAAGCTCGGCCTGGGAGGAGAGGTCGAGATAATCCGGCAGTAATGGAGGTTTTCTACAGTAAAGATATTGACGCAGGGCTGGTTACGCTCCCGGAAGAGGAATCGGCCCATTGCGTGAGGGTGCTCAGGCACCGCTCCGGAGACGAGATATTTGTCATTGACGGAGACGGGGCGATGATGCGGTGCCGTCTCGTCGATGATTCTCCCAAAAAGGCTGTGGCAGAGGTGGTTGAAACGACCCGGAACTGGGGCTCCCATCCCTATGCCCTTACCCTTGCCGTCTGCCCGACAAAGAACAACGACCGCTATGAGTGGTTCGCGGAAAAGGCCACCGAAGTGGGGGTAGATACGATCGTTCCGGTAATAGGAGACCATTCCGAGAGAAAGGTCTTCAAGACCGACAGGCTCCGCCGCATCCTCCTGTCGGCGGCCAAGCAGTCCCTTAAGGGAAAGGTGCCGGAGGTCATGGAGCCGGTCAGCGTAAAGGATTTCATCAGGTCCTGCAGGAAAACTGATGCCTTGAAACTTATCGCGCATTGCATGGAAGGGGAAAGGACTTCTGTCCGGCCGGCCCTTGAAGGATACGGGGGCTCTTCTTATGTCGCCCTTATCGGTCCGGAGGGTGATTTTTCTCCGGAGGAGGTCGCCCTCGCGATTGACTGCGGTTTTGTGCCGGTCCATCTGGGAGAATCCCGACTAAGGACGGAGACGGCGGCCTTCACCATGGCCGAAGCCGTGTATTTCAAGTATTTGTAACCATGTTTATTGGCCTTATATCCGATACCCACGGAGTCTTTCCCGAGGATGTTAAGAAATTCCTGGAACCGGTGGACGTCATCTGGCATGCCGGGGACTTCGGGGGCGGTCTTGCCCTGGCCGATGAGATCCGGAAGTTCAAGCCCCTTGTCGGGGTTTATGGGAATATCGACGGGGCCGATCTGAGGAAAGAATACCCTAGGGTGCAGAAATTCGAATGTGAAGGCCTGAAGGTCATGATGACCCATATCGGACTCAGGAAAGGCTCCTATTGGGCGTTCAACCCCGGGGCACGTAAATACGATATATTTGCGGAATCCGATATTGAATCATACAGGCCCGATATCTTCGTCTGCGGCCATACCCATATCCCCCAGGTCTTCAGGGACAGCACCTACGGTTTCCTGCTGATGAATCCCGGCGCGTGCGGCTACGAAGGCCCCCGCGAAGTTCCCCGCATGGCCCTCCGCTTCAAAATCTCCGGAGGCGTGATTTCCTCCCTCGAAAAATGCGAATTTCCCCGGTGATTACCTGAACAGCCCGCGGACGAGGGCGGGTATATCGGCGACCTTTACGACTTCTATGCCTTCAGGTTTGGAACCGAGGGTGGTGAAGGAGGAGATGTAGATTTTCCTGAAACCGAGGCGGGCGGATTCGCTGACACGGCGGTCGGCCTGCGAGACGGGGCGTATTTCACCGCTGAGGCCCACTTCGCCGGCGAAGCAGATGTCCGGGGGCAGGGCGAAATCGAAGGATGAAGACAGGACGGAAGCCACCACTGCGAGATCGCAGGCCGGGTCTGAAATCTTCAGCCCTCCGGCCATGTTCAGGAAGACGTCCTTGGCCCCGAGCTTGAATCCCGCCCTTTTTTCCAGCACGGCCAGCAGCATGTTGAGCCTCCTGACATCGAAGCCGGTGGCGGACCTTTGCGCAGTGCCGTAAACAGCTGAACTGACAAGGGCCTGCACTTCGAACATGAAGGGGCGGTTGCCGTCGAGCATCGCGGCGATCGCAGTGCCGCTGAGGCTCTGGTCGTGCATGGGGATCAAGAGTTCGGAGGGGTTGCTGACCTCGCGCAGCCCGGTCCCCGTCATCTCGAAGACGGCCAGTTCAGAAGTCGATCCGAACCTGTTCTTTATGCTCCTCAGGATCCTGTAGGCCCCCCTGTTGTCTCCCTCGAACTGCAGGACGACGTCCACGATGTGCTCCAATATTTTCGGTCCGGCGATGTAGCCGTCCTTGGTGATGTGGCCGATGAGGATCACCGGTATCCCGCTTTCCTTGGCAAACCTGAGCAGGATCGCCGCAACTTCCTTTATCTGCGACACGGAGCCTGGGGATGTCTCGACGGTCTCGGTGAACATCGTTTGCACCGAGTCCACCACCATCAGGTCCGGCTGGAGCTCCCTTGCCTCCTCCAGCACCCTTTCCATCATCGTCTCGCAGAGGATGAAGCAGTTGGATGCATCTCCCCCGAGCCTTGACGCCCTCATCTTCACCTGCCGGGAGCTTTCCTCTCCGCTGACGTACAAGGTCTTCATCTCAGGACAGTGCAGGGGAATCTGGAGCGAGAGGGTGGATTTCCCGATACCGGGCTCTCCGCCTATAAGCACCAGCGACCCTTCCACCAGGCCACCTCCGAGGATGCGGTCCATCTCGGCATTGCCGAGCGAACGGCGAACATCCGAAGTTGAGTCTACCTCATTGATGCTCACTGGCTTCCTGTCAGAGGCCCTGGCAGCTGCGCTTCTTTTCGCCGGTCCCTTTCCAGTTACGACACTCTTCTCTACAAGGGTATTCCACTCCCCGCAATATGGGCATTTACCCATCCATTTCGGGCTTTCGTTCCCGCATGAAGTGCAGAACCACACCTTTTTCTCTTTCGGACTTCCAGAAACTGCCATGGACAATCGAATTTTAACTGAACGAAGATAGCGATATTATTCGTAAAATTACAATCTTTGCAAAGACAAATCAACTAAAGGTTTTTGATGAAAAAACTCATATCAGCCCTTTGCTCCCTGGCTCTCGCGGCGACAGTCTGCACAGGCGCCGCAATGGATGCGCGCGAAGGAATGGCCAGGCTCAGGAAGAATCTCATCGAAGCGCTTACAGAAGACTTTGCAGGCAGTGAGGAACTTCATGAAGAGTTCTTCCGTCTGTCTGATTATGGTTACGCCAATGATGCAGTAATGAACCAACTGTATCTGGAAACCGCCCTGACGGAGCAGGACTACGCCGATATGGAAAAAAGTTTCAGTCCCTCTGCAGCCAGATGGCCGGATATCGACTATACCGACACCAACCGGGGCTGCTGGGAGCCGGCCCTCCACCTCTCCAGGCTCTGCGCGATGGCAAAGGCATACGCTACGCCTGGACATCCCCTGTACAAGTCAGAAAGGATGGATATCGTATTCCGGAGGGCGCTCCTCTGGTGGGCTGCCAACGACCCGGCCAACCCCAACTGGTGGTGGACTGAGATCGGAATACCCCGACGTGCAGGGATACTTCTCACCCTCGTGCCCGACAAGATGGAACCTGGAGTCAAAAAAGCATTCATGGCCATACTTTCCCGGTCTGTGATAGATACTGACAGGCTTACAGGGCAGAATCTGGTATGGGAGGCAGGGAACCTCATCATGAAGGCTGTTGCGGAAAACGATTCGGAAGCGGTTGCCGAACTCAAGGAGATAATCGAGTCTCAGGTAAGATTCAGCACCGGAGAAGGGCTCCAGGAAGACTGGTCGTTCCACCTCCACGGCCATATGCTCCAGTTTGGCAACTATGGCCTTGCTTTTTTCGACAGCATCGCGTTCTGGATGAGGGTTATGCATGGGACACCTTGGGAATTCTCCCCCGAAAGCAAGAGAATACTTGCAGGATTCGCCGACAACGGGCTCGGATGGTGTTTCTGGAACGGATACATGGACCCGTCAATGAGGGGAAGGCACCTGTTTCCAGGCAGCGGAAGGGGCAAGGACATAGCTTTCGGCATAGCCAGGATCAACCTTGCGAAGGCCGGGGTGAAGATAGCCGGACGCTATACAGGAGGCAAGAATGTCGGCGGAAAGCGGGGAGGCCGCTATTTCCCTAAATCCGACTGCGGAATCTACCGTTCCGGGAAATGGTACGCCTCCATCCGCATGCAGTCCGAAAGGACACTTGGCTACGAAATGACGAACGGAGAGAACATGAACGGGTTTTACAGCGCCGACGGGACCCTGCTCACCCTTTCCAAAGGAGACGAGTACGACGACATCTTCCCTTGCTGGGACTGGAGGAAACTCCCCGGGACGACAGTGCGCGACAACAGTGAACCCACTCCTAGAATAGATCCTACAAAAGCGAAGAACGCCACGGCCCATGTCGGAGGCCTCGCGAGCGGAAAAGTGCTCGCTTCGACGATGGTGCTCGACAGGGACAGCCTGTATGCTGTAAAGAGCGCCTTCTTTTTCAAGGACCTGATAGTAAACCTCGGCGCGGGCATCCGTACGTCAGGAAGAGGGGAAGTGACCACGTCCGTGGAGCAGAACTACTTGACAGATAAATTTATGAGCCGTTCCGGCATTGCAGTGAAC
>CACXFP010000125.1 GCA_902766985.1 uncultured Bacteroidia bacterium
AGGTCGTCGTCGGATGATTCTGCGGGGATGTCCGCGAGCCCGGGAGCAGGAACCGTCTGGGGTCCTGCGGGCGAAGTCTGGCGGAATCCCTGGGGAGCCTGTCCGGCAGGGGCGGATTCTCCAACGGGAGAAATTCTCCAGGGGCGAAGGTCGTTGTACCAGCGTCCGTTGTATTCGCGGGCGCGCACATTGAAGGAGACCTTTACCATATCACCGACCTGGAACCGTCCAAGTTCATTGACTCGGTCGTCGCCAAAGGCGGTGAAACAGGCCTGCGAGGTGAAATTCCCGTCGGGGAACTCCACCACGAAATCCTGTTTCCTCCATTCGCCGCGTGCGGACTGGCCGCTGACGATCTGGAGTTTCTGGCTTATTTTTCCTTCAATTTCGAGATTCGCCATGGTCCAGGATTATTTTTTCTTGGGCTCGACGGGAGCTACGTAGCGTTTTACGGAGTCGAGGGTAACGTCGAACTGGAGGGCGGAACCGGGCTTGATGATCTCGCCTGCACCCTTGTCACCGTATGCAAGGTCAGCGGGGATGAAGAGCTTGATCTTGCCGCCTTCGCCGATGAGGGAGATTCCCTCGCTCCAGCCCTTGATGACCTGGGAAAGTGCGAAGTGTACGGAAGGAGCGTCATCCTTGGTCTCGTCGAAGATCGTTCCGTCAAGGGTGGTTCCCTTATAGTGTACGAACACGGTGTCCTGGCCGGCGGGATGAACGTCGTTGCCGGGCTCTACGATGGTGTACTGGAGACCGGACTCGGTGACCTGAACGCCTTCCTTGTTCTTATTCTCGTTGAGGAAGTTCAGGCCTTCGATCTTGTTGAGGGCAGCGGTGTACTCGGACCTCTTCTGGATGAAGCTGTTCATGATCTGGCCCATCTCCTCAGGGTTGATCTTGAACTGTTTGGTGAAATCGGGATCGGTCTGGAGGCCCTTGGCATTCAGGAAATCCTGTACGCCCTTGCGGACTTCGCTGTAGTTGATGTCGCCCATGTTGTAGCCTTTGACCATGGAGCCGAAGTTGATACCGAGGAGGTAGCTGGCGGAATCCACGAGGGACTTGGCAGGCTTGAGGGTTTCGGGATTGACCTCACCCTCGGGGACGTTCACTTTGGGGGAATTGCAAGCCACTGCCGCTGCTGCAGCGAGGGCGAGGGCGATGAATCGGATTGTTTTCATAATAAACGCGTTATGTATTAAGTTTTAATTCACAGTTAATTAAGCCTTACCGGCTAAATTGCAAATATCGCAATTTTTATTTGAATAATCATAATAATATCGCGTGCTTTTGTGTTTTTTTGTTGATTATCAGTGTGACAAGCCTGATCCGGCATCGTATAACAGTCCCAAATTACGTATTGATTGATATATTTTACGGTAATATTTTGAGAATTAATATGGATTCCCTAAATTTATATAACGTTTAATTTTGACCTGTCCATGGACGAGATCTCGGGAATCCTTCATTCCAAGCTGAAAGAGTTTTTTGGGTACGATGCGTTCAAAGGCGACCAGGAGGACAGCATTAAGTCCCTGATTGCCGGGAACGACGTTTTCGTGCTCATGCCTACCGGCGGGGGCAAATCCCTGTGCTACCAGCTCCCGGCCCTCGTCCTCGAAGGTACGGCCATAGTGATATCCCCGCTCATCGCGTTGATGAAGAACCAGGTGGATGCCATCCGCGGCTTCGTGTCCGGCAACGAGGGCATCGCCCACTTCCTCAACTCCTCACTGAACAAGGCCCAGATCCAGGCGGTCCGCAACGACCTCCTTTCCGGGGTCACCAAGCTGCTTTACGTCGCTCCCGAATCCCTCACCAAAGAGGACAACATAGCTCTTCTCAAGGAGGTCAGGATATCCTTCTACGCTGTCGACGAGGCCCACTGCATATCCGAGTGGGGCCACGACTTCAGGCCGGAATACCGGCGCATACTCCCGCTTATCAACGAGATTGGCAAGGCTCCGGTGATAGCCCTCACCGCCACCGCGACCCCCAAGGTGCAGAGCGACATACTCAAGACCCTCGGCATCCAGGATGCCAAGGTCTTCAAATCCTCCTTCAACAGGCCCAACCTCTATTATGAGATCAGGGACAAGGTCGAGCCGGAAAAAGACATAATAAGGTTCATAAAGCAGAACCCGGGCAAGTCAGGCATCATTTACTGCCTGAGCCGGAAGAAGGTGGAGGAACTGGCGTCCCTCCTTGCCATCAACGGCATAAAGGCCCTGCCATATCATGCCGGCTTGGATGCGAAGACCAGGTCGGAGAACCAGGACCGCTTCCTGATGGAGGACGTGGACGTCATAGTCGCCACGATTGCCTTCGGAATGGGAATCGACAAGCCGGACGTCCGTTTCGTCATCCACTATGACATGCCCAAGAGCATAGAGGAATACTACCAGGAGACCGGGCGTGCGGGCAGGGACGGCGAAGAGGGCCTCTGCATAACCTATTACAGCTACAAGGATATCCAGAAACTGGAGAAATTCATGCAGGGGAAGCCGGTGGCGGAGCAGGAAATAGGCAGGCAGCTGTTGAACGAGACCGTGGCTTACGCCGAATCCAACCAATGCCGCAGGAAGTTGCTGCTCAAGTATTTCGGTGAAGATTACCTTCCCGACAACTGTGCCTCCTGCGACAACTGCATCAATCCGAAACCCACTTTTGACGGTCAGAAGGAGATGGGTCTGGTCCTCCGTCTGGTTGACACCCTGCAGGAAAATTTCAAGATAGAGCATCTCGCCCATATCCTCAAAGGTACGGTCAACTCCATGACCAAGACCTACAAACACGACGCGCTTCCACTTTTCGGCGCAGGCAAGGATCATGACGAGAAATTCTGGGCCACCGTGATCCATCAGGGCATCATCCTCCGTTTACTGTACAAGGAGATAGACACATACGGCCTCATACACATCACCCCGGAAGGAAAGGATTTCCTGGATCATCCGCATCCGGTCAAGCTGGTGGAGGACAGGGTGTTCTCGAACAGTTACGGAAGCGACGACGATGACGAGGAGGATGCCGAGGCCTCGAAGGCTGCCCTCAAGGGCGGCGGGGGCGGGGATCCGGCACTGCTTTCAATGCTCAAGGATCTTCGCAAGGACATGTCCCGCAAACTGAAACTCCAGCCCTGGATTATTTTCGGAGACCCGGCCCTGGACGACATGTCCATCCTTTATCCCATCAGCATCGAGGAACTCAGGAACTGCCAGGGAGTAGGCGAGGGAAAGGCCCGCAAGTTCGGCAAGGAGTTCGTGGACCTCATCCGCAAATATGTGGAAGAGAATGATATAGAGCGTCCTGAGGATTTCGTGGTGAAGTCAGCCCCGACCAAGTCGGCCAACAAGGTGTACATCATACAGTCCATCGACCGCCAGATGAGCCTCGAGGATATAGCCGAAGCCCGCGGTATCGATATGGGAGACCTCCTCACGGAGATAGAGGCCATCGTGGCTTCGGGCACACGTCTGAATCTGGACTACTACATCCGCCAGGAAGTGGATGATGACGTGGTGGATGAGATCTACGATTACTTCAAGACGGAGGCCTCTTCGGACTCCCTCGACAACGCCCTCAAGGATCTCGGCGGCGACTATGAGGAAATGGAAATCCGCCTCGTGCGCATCAAGTTCCTCTGCGAGGTCGCGAACTAAACCTCAATCCAGCGTATATCCTTGTCCCGGCGCCACCATGTAAGCTGGCGTTTGGCGTAGTTCCGGCTGTGCTGCCGGATGAGGGAAACGGCTTCATCGAGACTGGTCTTTCCATCGATATGGTCGAACATTTCCTTGTAGCCGACCGTCTGGAGCGGAGTGAGTGAACGGTAGGGGAGCAGGGACCGCACTTCTTCTTCGAGTCCTTCTTCAACCATTGCGTGGACTCTGCGGTTAATCCTGTCGTAAAGTTCCTCCCGTGGCCGTGAGAGGCCGATTTTTTCTATTTCAAAATCCCGTTTCGCCTGCTTCCCTGTCTTAAATGACGAGAATGGCTTTCCGGAAGACATGCACACTTCCAGGGCGCGGAGCACACGGGCGGGATTGGACATGTCGATTGCCGCGGCCGTGGCTGGATCCAGGCGTCGGAGTTCGTCTGAAAGGACAGGCAGTCCTTCTTGG
>CACXFP010000126.1 GCA_902766985.1 uncultured Bacteroidia bacterium
GGCTTCTTTCTTGGCATCTGCGGACAACTCGGTGTTGAATACACCTTTACCTTCCCGCTTGCCATTTCCCTTGACATCAGGCCCCAGTTGGGTTATCATTTCGGTGACGGGGTTGCCTACACCGGAGGACTCTTCGGTTTCATCCCGACCCTGGGCGTCAGATACAGGTTCTAAACTCCTGTCCCGTACAGTCCCGGCACCGGCATAAGCGAGCATTCCGGCCTTGAAAACCGGCAAACTACGGCCGGAAGCAAGTATGATTGCCGTTTTGGCCGGATAAACACACAATTCACGGCTGATAATGGCTTAGCGAGCCGCTTTTGATAACAAATAAGCCGCGATTGTGGCCGACCAGAAAACCACGAAGCACGAAGACTAGTTCCATGACCATCTGCATTGCGTGGGGACGTGCTCCGTGAGGCAAAATGGACGCTTAGAGCACATCGTTCTCTACTGTGCCGCTCCCTGTGGCATGGCACTGTTCTCCGTGAATTGCGCCCTTGGGTTATCCTCGCCCTGTCAAGGAGAACTGTTTTCCAGCCCAGCAATAACAACAAGCGCAATATTCCCGAGCAACTTCTTGCAATTCGGTTGTCTATTTCAAAGGAAAAAACTAACTTTGAAACGATTCAGACTGTTTCTGTAATGAAAAACGGTAGTCCCTCCTCCCTTCTCCGAACCTTCTCGCTTATCCTTGCTTTCACAGTCGCATCCAATGCGTTGTCCCACATCGCCGGAGGAACTACTGCAGGATTGATATATGGTCTGCCTCTCAAAGAGGCACTTAATTATTCTACAGAAGGATTAGGTGCATTTTTTTTAATGGGAGGAACACTCTCCGCTGCAAGTACGGCGGCATATGATGTTGCAAATGGGATTAATCCACTGAATGGAAGGGCACTATAAAATGCCTGTAAAGTTTATACTGTTCTAAAAAACCCTGGAAGAAGAACTTGCCTTACAAGAAGCGATGTTCAACGATGGAGATATAATTATACATTCAAATGATATTCGTAGTTATGAGTGGCGGGGATGGGATAAGATGCAATATGTACACTATAATTCTAACATGCCTGTAGTCCAGTTTTTAGATGCAGGGCACGACCATATCACAGTACATTACTATCAAAGAATAATTGATGGGATTGTTTATAAAAGTGGATTCAAGTTCAAATAATGTGGGTATGAAAGTAAAATGCCTTAAAACTGAAATATCAAATCCCGATTGGTCATTATTATGTTCAGGGTGGTGGCATGCGGAAAAGTATCTTACCATCAGGAAGGAATATGAAGTTTATGCCATATCCAAAGCGCGTAATGAAAAAGAATTCGACGCATATCTTGTTTGTCCTGACATATTTGATGACATAAGCTATTATTGGCCAACATACATTCCAACCTGTTATTTCGAGGTAATAGATGATACGAAACCTTCTTTCTGGGACATTTCAACGAAATTCCCTTATTATGAGGGCCCTCTTGAATTAAATCCCGAGCACTATGAGTGTATCATTGACGGAGACCCGGAAGCCGTTGAATCTTTCAGGCGAATCCGAGTCCTTCAAAATGTCAGGATAAGCCAAATGACCTTTCAGCAACTCAAGGATGAGATCGGAATACCGCCCGGCTGGCATATAGAAAAGCATTCTGATGGTTTTTGGAAGACGTATTTTAAAGAAAGCGGAAAAGAAATGTTTATTTCTCTATATTCATCCGAGGGTACGGCATGCCATTCATTTCTACAAGAAATCAATCCGGATAACTATACATCATGGACAGCCGAAGATGGGATGCAAAAAAGGCTTGACAGGCTTCGGGCAAAATCTGATGTTTTCTTTACGATAATAACAAATAAAGAACTCTATTCGTTAAAATGGGAATATAGCAATAGTATTTTTGTCTTCATTGACAGCAGCATTCAAACTGATTCTGCTCTCCGGTTATTCATAAATAAATGTATTGAGAATCCACATGGTGAGGATGACGATTGGGAGGGTATCTCAAAATCATTGACAGACTTGTCATGGATGAAAGGGAAATCAATCATGCTCATACACCTCCAATTTCCAGATGTGGACAGTCAATCATTAAGGAGATACATGTCAGTCGTAAAATTTGCCGTATCCTATTGGAGAAGAATGGGTATGATGACGAATAAGAGATGTCCTGCACTTGAATCTTATGTACTTGATGCCGGCAATTTGTCAAATCTACAAGCAAATGCGGAATAAAATACAGAATACTATGTTGTCCCGTACGATGGTTCTCCACCAGGGACTCATCGCATCGTTGTCGGAAGCGACAATAAATGGTATTATTCACCGGACCATTACGAAACATTTATTCAGTTTAAACCATAACTTTTATGTTTATTTTTCTTGCGAAACATGAATTACTCGAACTCTCCCAAAAATATCCAGAAGATATTATTCTACATATAAACAGCCATATAAAAGGGGCGAGAGAACTAAGAACTGTAATTAATCAAGCAATTGAGAGTCCCTATGGCAATGAAGACAACTGGGATGGTATTTATGAAGCATTAGGTGATTTAAGTTGGTGGACAAAAAAAATATAAGGATAGTACATACATCTCTACCTTGTCTTATAGAATCTGAAATGGAAACATACCTTTCGGTATTGTATGATAATGATTTTTTTTGGGAAGAATTAATGCTCAAAAGAAGTGTAACAAATAAACAAGTCATTGTTTATTTTAGCGTAGAACTAAAAGAGAAAGTAATGAACGTATTCAATAGTATTGGAAAGAAGAGACATATTTAAAAATGATATAAACCTCCCGTCTTCCATATACTACAGGTCGGGAAGCAGCGGCAACTGGACGGCCCACAACGTCGGGAGGGACATCCTCGGGAGCATCACCTCGGTGCAGACGGCATCAGGCACCATCGAGGAGCAGAGATCATACGACCCCTTCGTGCAGGACCCCGCCCTCACGCAGAATTACAACCGATTCGCTTACGCACTCAACTGCCCGCTGAAGTATACCGACGAGAGCGGGGAGTTCTTGTTCTCGTTGTTTCTTGGCCCTGTTGGAGCAGTGATAGATGCTGCATGTTGGGGAGCAGCAATAGGAGGAGCCTCCTATACAGTGAGCACCGCCTTCAGCAAGGGAGGACTCTTCGGTTTCATCCCGACCCTAGGCGTCAGATACAGGTTCTGATCTCCGTCTCTGCACAGTCCCGGCACCGGCATAAGCGAGCATTGCGGCCGAAAGGCCGTGTATTCTGGGAGCGTTGCCGGTGCCGGGACTGTTGGGTGTGACAGTGACAAAGCCTCCTGTCGGAAATCTGCCGGCAGGAGGCTTTGTCTTTGATCGGGGGAGCTTAGAGCACCGCTACGGTCTGGAGGGTGTTGTAGAGAATGTATACGGCCTCTGAGAAGGAGCCGTCGGAGAATGTGTCGGTAAAGCTCTTGCCGGGGGTAGCTACCTCTATAGAAACGACGTTGCCGCGGATAATCTTCTTGATCTGTTCTGCGTCAGGATAGCATAAGAGCACGCCTTCAGCATCCCTTTCTTCCTTGAGCCTGACGGTGCTTCCGTCCGCAAGGGTGAGGATTACCGGGGTCTCGAAAGCGATCACCCCTGTCTTCTTGTCCTTTATGGCAATGTTGAAATCATAGCCCTCTTCGTGGGTCTCCTTGTAGTACATGTAGGTCATGGACATTACGTATGAAGCGGAAGCTCCCTTCACGTCCATGTTCTTGGTAATGACCGTAAGGCTGTTCCTCTGGTTGGAATAGGCCCCTATCCAGTCGCCGAGCTCTTCTTTCTCAGGCTTTTCGGACTTGATGGCGTAATAGAGGTCCTTAACCGCCTTTCCGAATTCGTCCTTGGAGTAATTGGTGCTGATATAGTCGTCAGGCTCGAAACTGAAGGCGAGGTCCGTGTTCTTCACGCCTGATGCGATCTTCTGGACGGCACCTTCCTCGAGAAGGTACTGGACCTTGTTCCAGTAGATGGGTTTGCCGTCAGGGCCGGGGAAAGCCCTCTTGTCCGTAGTCTCAGTGTAGATCTGCTTTGCGTTGATGATCTTTCCGTCGGTAGCCGTGGCCGAGAAGGGTACGCCCTTGGGCGCGTTCTTCGAAACCGGGGAGATGTAGTTCAACTCCAGCATGTAGGCGCTGGTGCTGTCCGGGAAGCCAATGTATTCGAGACTGGTCATGAAGGGATGCTTGTCTCCGGCATCGACCAGTATCCTTTCCGTGCGGATATGGTTGTATCCGTTGTATTTATAGTTGCTGCGGATGAGGTCCTGCGACATTACGGGGAGGCAGAAGGCTGCGGCCGCCACCGCCAGTAAGGTTTTTCTGATAACGTCCATAAATGTGGTTTTTTGTTTGAACACGCAAATATACTGAAAAATACGTGCCGTGGGAGAAAGATTTTTAGCTATCTTTGCCTTTGACCAAAATAATAAACACTAAAACCACGTCATTCATGACATTTTCCATGATTATCCAGCTCCTGATCGTACTGGCCGCCCTGTATGTCGGATCAAGGTACGGGAGCCTCGCCCTCGGCGCAATTTCCGGCATCGGCCTTGCGATCCTTGTCTTCGGTTTCGGTCTCAAGCCCGGCACTCCTCCTACGGATGTAATCTATATCATTATTGCCGCCGTTACCTGCGCCGGTACGCTCCAGGCCTCAGGTGGCATGGACTGGATGATCCAGATTGCGGAGAAGATGTTGCGGAAGCATCCCGAGCACATAACCTTCCTGGCCCCCCTTACCACCTTCTTCCTTACCGTTCTCGTAGGTACCGGCCATGTGGTCTATACTATCATGCCGATTATCTGCGACATCGCCCTTAAGAAGGGCATACGTCCCGAAAGGCCCTGCGGAGTGGCTTCCATAGCCTCCCAGGTCGGTATAACCTGCTCTCCCATCGCAGCGGCTGTCGTCGGATTCGTAACAATCTCCAATGCAAACGGATACATGGTTTCCATCCCCCAGGTGCTGATGGTAACCCTTCCCGCATGCATCATCGGCCTCATGTTCGCCGCCGCGGCATCCTACCGCAGGGGCAAGGACCTCGACAAGGACCCCGCCTTCCAGGCGAGGCTTGCCGATCCCGAACAGAGGGCCTTCATCTACGGCGGTTCGGCGACAACTCTCGACAAGGTGATCACCAAGCCAGCGAAAGCGTCCGTTTATGTTTTCCTGACAGCCCTTCTGGTTATCGTAGGATTCGCTTTCTGCCAGATGATCCATGTTGACAGGAACGGGGAAAGCGTAGCCCTCGCCACAGCCATGGGCATCCCCAAGATGAATCTCATCATCCAGATAATCATGCTCACTGCTGCCGCCATCAACATCATGTTCTGCAAGGCGGAGCCCAAAAAGGCTGTTGCAGGAGCCGTGTGGCAGTCAGGAATGGTTGCAGTTGTCGCTATCTTCGGCATCGCCTGGCTGGCCGACACCTATTTCGCCAATTATCTCGAGGAAATGAAGGGAATGCTGATGGGAATCGTGGAGAAATGGCCATGGGCCATCGCATTTGTCTTCTTCCTGGTCTCTGTGCTTATCAATTCCCAGGGAGCGGTGGTCGTCGCAATGCTGCCGCTGGCCTATTCCCTCGGAATCGCCGGTCCGGTCCTTCTCGGAGTACTGCCTAGCGTGTACGGGTATTTCTTCATCCCCAACTATCCTTCCGATATCGCTACCGTGAATTTCGACCGTTCAGGTACCACAGTGATCGGAAAATACCTGCTTAACCACAGTTTCATGATGCCGGGCCTGATCAGTGTAATCGTCGCCACCGTCGTGGGCTATCTTATCACGATGGTTCTCTTCCCCGGATTCTTCGCCTCGTTCGCGGCGTAATTCCGGGTATTTGCAGGAACTTTTTACAGGGGCCGTCCGGTTGGGCGGCTCCTAGTATTTTATGCCCATGTTGTAGAGGATGAAGGAGTAGATGTCGGCCTGCTCCTCGAGGCGCTTGGACATCGGTTTCCCGCCGCCGTGTCCGGCCTTGGTGTCGATGCGGATGAGGCAGGGGGCGTCTCCGGCCTGGCATTCCTGGAGGGTCGCGGCGAACTTGAATGAGTGTGCCGGGACTACGCGGTCGTCATGGTCGGCTGTGGTCACGAGGGTTGCGGGATACTTCGTTCCAGGCCTGAGGTTGTGGAGGGGTGAGTATCCCAGAAGGTAGTTGAACATTTCGGGGCTGTCTTCGCTGGTGCCGTAGTCTCCGGCCCAGTTCCAGCCGATGGTGAACTTGTGGTAGCGGAGCATGTCCATGACACCCACCTGAGGGATCGCCACTCCGAAAAGGTCGGGTCTCTGTGTCATGCAGGCGCCCACGAGGAGTCCGCCGTTGCTGCCTCCTACGATGGCCAGGTGCTGAGTGTCGGTGTACTTGTTCGCAATCAGCCATTCTGCGGCTCCGATGAAGTCGTCGAAGACGTTCTGCTTGTTCAGTTTTGTGCCGGCCAGATGCCATTCTTCACCGTATTCGCTGCCGCCCCGGAGGTTTACCTGGGCATAGATGCCCCCTTTCTCGAGGAAGGGTATCCTCGTGGCCGAGAATCCGGGGTTGAGGGCGATGTTGAATCCGCCGTAGCCGTACAGGTAAACGGGATTCTTGCCGTTAAGTTTCAATCCTTTGCGATAAGTGAGGAACATCGGGATGCTGGTGCCGTCCTTGCTGGGGAAGAACACCTGGACGCTTTCATATGCGTTGGGATTGAAGTTGACCTTTGGAGAGTCGTAAAGGGTACTGGCCCCGCTTTCTATGTCGTAACTGTAGATGGTGGAGGGTACGGTGAAGGAAGTGAAGGTATAATAGCATTCCGGATGGCCCTTCCTGCATGAGAAGCCGGCGGAACCGACCGAGGGGAGCTTGATTTCTGAAAGCCTGTTTCCTTCATAGTCATAGATATAGCTGTGGGTGCAGGCGTCTTTCATGAAGGAAATGATGAGTTTGTCGGCGACCGGAGCGATGCCTTCGATGACATTTTCCTGTTCGGGGAGGACTTCCTTCCAGTTCCGGATGCCGGGGCGGGAAAGGTCGGCTGCCATTATCCTGTATTTAGGAGCTCCGAAGTTGGTCAGGATGTAGATGGTGCTGCCCTGTTCCGCGATGGGGGAGTAGTTGTAGGAATAATCCGAAACCATCTGCATAAACTGGGAGTCAGGGCTCGTGAGATCCTTGACATAGAGGAGATTCCCGGTTCCCATGCCATCCTCGTAGAGGTACATTATCTTCTCGTCTTCGCTTACGTCGACGATGTAGAACCTCTGGGGATACATCGGATTCTGGAAGAAGAGCCTGTCTTCCGACTGCGGGGTGCCGATCTTGTGGTAATACACCTTGTGGCCTTCGTTGACATTGGTGAATTCGCGGCCTCCCGTCGGGGCGTCGTAGGCACTGTAGTAGAAGCCGTCTCCCCTCCATGAGGCACCACTGAATTTTGCCCACTCGATATGGTCGGGAAGAAGTTTTCCGGTGGCGGTCTCCATCACGTAGAATTCCCTCCAGTCGCTTCCGCTGCGGGAAATCGAGTAAGCCATGTATTTTTCGTCATTGGAGAAATAGATGCCGTTGAGGGCGACGGTCCCGTCCTCCGAGAGCGCGTTCGGGTCGAGGAAAACCCTTGGCTCGGCATTTTCGGAATCCTTCACGTAGAGGACGCTCTGGTTCTGAAGCCCCGAGTTCTTGTAGAAGAAAATCTTCCCGGCCCTTTTGAACGGGGCGGAAAGTTTCTCATAATCTGAAACCTCATTCAGCCGTTTCAGCATCCTGTCCCTGAATTTAATCTTGCTGAAATATTTGGAAGTCACGGCATTCTCAGTTTCGACCCAGGCCTTGGTAGCCGGAGCGTTCTCGTCTTCCAGCCATCTGTAGGGGTCAGACACCTTCGTTCCGAAGTATTCATCCTGCGTACCGTCTTTCTCCGCCAGGGGGTATTTTATCTGAGCCCCGGCCACAACAGTCATCGTTGCCATACCTATAACCAATAATAACCTTTTCATGATTTCTTTGTTTTTGTAAAGATAATACTTTTTCCACAACAAAAAAGAGGACGGCCCGTATGGA
>CACXFP010000127.1 GCA_902766985.1 uncultured Bacteroidia bacterium
CATTCCGATAATCTGGAGTATCGCTCCGGCTAGGTCAGCGGCGTAAGTCGGTGTACCGACCTGGTCGAAAACCACCTTTACCGACGGTCTGGAAGCCATGAGCCTCAGCATCGTCTTCACGAAATTCTTTCCGAACTCGCTGTACATCCATCCCGTACGCATGATGATGTGTCGGCATCCGGAAGCGATGACAGCCTGCTCCCCATGGAGTTTTGAAAGCCCGTAAGCGCCGGTGGGAGCCCCGGGGATATCTTCCGTATATGGCGTAGTACGCGGATTCCCGCCAAAAACATAGTCAGTGGAGATATGGACCAGCAGGCCTCCAACCTCCTTCATGGCCGCCGCCAGTATTCCCGGAGCCGTCCCGTTTATCAGGTCGCATCGCTCCACATTGTCCTCCGCCGCCTCAACATCCGTAAAGGCAGCGCAGTTGACAAGGACCTGGATATCATTATCATTAACTGACTTACGAACCGCCTCAGAATCAGTAATATCAAGGGCTGCAATACCCTCTTCGGGAACAGCGGCGACGTCGGTGAAGACAAACCTGTCCCGGCTCCCCTTCGTCAAAAGCCTCAATTCACTGCCGAGCTGTCCGCAGGCACCGGTCACAAGGATGTTCATTCCGCGTAATAATCTATGTTGAAATCAAACAGTTCCGCCGCATCCCTGAACCTCGGGGCAGCCTTGTCCTTCTCAGAGAGGATGATGTCCTTTGCCGGCAGATGCCAGTCTATCCCAAGCTCTGGGTCGTCCCAGGCAATGGATCCCTCCGAAGAAGGGTCGTAGAAGCTGTCACACTTGTACTGGAAGAGAGCCGAATCGCTCAACACGGCAAATCCATGGGCGAATCCCTTGGGGATGAACAGCTGGCGATGGCTATCCCCCGTCAACTCTACCGCAACATACTTCCCGAAGGTCGGGGATCCCCTCCTGATATCCACTGAAACATCCAGAACCTTTCCCTCAATAACCCGGACCAGCTTGCTCTGAGAGGATTTCCCCTTCTGGAAATGAAGACCCCGCACAACTCCGTAAGAACTCCGGCTCTCATTGTCCTGCACGAACCGCACAGGCCTCACCAAGGAATTGAAGTCCCTCTGCGACCACGTTTCCATAAAATACCCCCTCGCGTCGCCGAACACCCTCGGTTCAATGACGACGACCCCGGGAATAGATGTCTCAATAACGTTAATCATTGTACATCTGCTCGTAATACTTCTGATAATCGCCGGACGTCACGTTGTCCAGCCACTCCTGGTTGTCCAGATACCATCTCACCGTCCTCTCTATCCCCTCCTCGAACTGAAGGGACGGCTCCCAGCCAAGCTCCCTCTGGAGCTTCGAGCTGTCGATCGCATAACGCAGGTCATGCCCGGCACGGTCGGTGACATAGGTGATAAGGTCCATGTCCTCTCCTTCCGGACGTCCCAGCAGCCTGTCAACCGTGTTGATCAGCACCTTGATGATATCGATGTTCTTCCACTCATTGAATCCGCCGATGTTGTAGGTCTCCCCGACGGAGCCTCTATGGAAGATCAGGTCGATGGCCCTTGCGTGGTCCTCAACGTACAGCCAATCGCGAACGTTCTCCCCTTTCCCGTACACCGGCAGTGGTTTCCTGTGGCGTATATTATTGATAAATAGAGGGATGAGTTTCTCCGGGAATTGGAAAGGTCCATAGTTGTTGGAGCAGTTGGTCACTATGGTCGGAAGACCGTAGGTGTCATGGAATGCGCGCACGAAATGGTCGCTGGAAGCCTTGGCGGCGCTGTACGGGCTGTGCGGCTGGTACTTGAGGTCTTCGGTAAAGAATCTTTCACCGTAGGCAAGGTGGTGGCTGCCGCTCGACGCCTTTGTGGTAAATGGAGGCTCAATCCCTTCAGGATGAGTCATTTCCAGTGCACCATAAACCTCATCGGTGGAGATATGGTAGAACCGTTTCCCGTCAAAGGAACCTTCCCAGGCCGTCTTCGCGGCCTGCAGGAGGCTGAGGGTTCCCATCACGTTTGTCTGCGCGAAAGTGAACGGGTCCCTGATTGAACGGTCAACATGGCTCTCCGCGGCAAG
>CACXFP010000128.1 GCA_902766985.1 uncultured Bacteroidia bacterium
TTCCTTGAAGAGCTGGAAAAGCTATAGGATGATATCCTTTACGGCCCCGGTTTCCCAGTCGGAGGCAATGACAGTGACGTCGCCGCTTGCGAAATCGATACGTACGGTTATGTCATCCAGGTTCTTCTTGTCCCAACTGTAGCCGGACCTTGAAATCATTTCCCCCAACGGAAGGGAATGGGTCCTGCCGTTTGTCCTGTCCTCCAGCGTAAGTGTAAGTCCCCGGTCCTTCTGCCTCGGTATCCTGGCTGACCTGACTTGTCCTGCCGTCATTGAAGGAATGCACCAGAAACGTCCTTCCACAGGTGCCAGGCTTCGGAGGTCAATCCCTGCGGTGTTTCCGGAGATCTTGATGTCATAAGGATAGATTCCGTCCACAAGTCCTTCAAGTTCCAGGGTCAGGAGGCAGTACTCCTTCCTGAAATCCAGCAGGACAGATGTCCTTTCAGCTTTGCACATGACCGATTCCGAACCTATGAAGAGCGGATCTGATTCTTCTCCTTCCGGTATCAGGAGCCTGTCGCCTTCCAGCCGTTCTTTTCGGACTCCTCCGAAATAGCAGACCTGGTTTTCCCCTTTGGACACCCTGACAGTGTGCTCATCAGGCTCGGATATCGTGTCCACGTCCTCGTCCGACAGCAGGTAATCCCCCCTGTATATCCTTGCCCTGAAGACATTCTGCGCCGCTTCCGGGATATCCTTGTAGATGAGGGTCAGAAGGCAAGGGCAGGGCCCCCGGTCCTCCTTGATGTCGCACGAAGGGGCGGCAGCGGCAAGGAGAACCGCCAGGGCGCACGATGCCTTTACCCTGAGTCTAAAACCATGTGGGAGTTCTGCCCTTGTCATTGTCTTGGAATCTAAATTACAGGGTTTACCGCTGGCATTTCGACCCAATCCGCTACGGACACGGTGAAGCTGACGTTTGCGGCGGTGACCGGGACGTCGTCAGACGTGCTTCCGAGGTGGTTGATGGTTATGGTCTCGAAGGTGTACACCTTGTTGGCTTCGATGGGGGCCGTAATGTTTCCGGACGCATCCTTCGGATTGATTGTGATCGGGTAATAGTAGGTGACGGCAGGCTTGCCTGTGGATTTGAACGAGGTCTTGATTCCAAGTCTGGTGGGCCGAGGCGACCAGGCGCCTCCCTGCGCATCGTCGTTGGTGAACTTGTTCGGGAGAACGTAAAACCACGAGGTGCCGGTGTAAGGGTACTTCTTCAGGTTCAGGTTGTCAGCAATCTCTGTGTGGAGGGCGTCGAATGTGCCGTCGTCGTATTTCATCTTATTGTACCAAGAGATTGAATCCCAGTTGGTAAGGTCCTCTTCTGCAGTCCTCTTGACATAATTCACCTCTCCGGGTGCGTTCAACATATACAGGTCCTTGAGGGTAAGCACACCATCGGCGGCGAAATCGGGACCTGCGAGGACCTTCTTCACTATCACCTTGGCCACCATCCTCTTGACCTGTATGCTGATGCTGGAACTTGCGGAAACATCCGTTGCGAGGTAGCCGTACATCGGAATGCCGCTCTCTGCCGTTATGGATTTGAGGTTGAGTTTCTGCTTGATCAGTTTGTCTTCGGAGTTGACGTTTGACAGGGAAGGGGAGTTGACTATCACGTGTATGTGCTTGTCCTCACCGACCGTGCATTCCATGGAGTATTTCCCGTCTGCGTCGGCAGCGGAGAAAGACTTGTATGCGTCCCAGGTTCCGTTGGAGTTGAAGATGAAAATCTGGACCGTTCCTTTTATGACGCCGTCGGTTTCGAAATCTGCCGAGGCCTTTGTCATGACCGATTCCGGCGTGTCAATAGAGAACGATACGGTGGCTTTGGGGCCGGCGCTTCCCTCCGCTTCGGATGGGTCTGTATCGTTCTTGTTGCATCCGGCGATAGCCGTCAGCCCTGCAAGGGCGAAGAATAGGAGTTTGCTTTTCATAATTCTGTTTTGTTAAGAAATTGATAATATGGTTGTTGTGAGTATTATTCCTTGTTGAGCCCGTAGTCTTTGATCAGACGTGATATTTCCGGATCCAGATTCCCCCTGTGGATGAAGGACGGGTCCATGCGGACAGCCCTGAGGTATCTTTCCACCGCACTCCTGTCGTCTCCTTTGCGGGCGAATATGAGTGCCATCATATAGTCCGTCTTCGCAGTCTCTTCAAGGCTGTCCAGTATTTCCATTGCGCTGGAATTGTAGTCCATCGCGCAGAACGCCACTGCGGAGTTGTAGTCGTGGTACGGCCTCAGCAGGGTGACGGCCTTCTCATAGTCGTGGTCCAGCAGGGCCTGCACCCCTTCGGAATAGACGGAATCTATGACCGTGGTGTGGACGGTGTCTTTTATCATCCCCTTCCTGTGAAGGTGGAAATCGAATTTGACGGTCCTCAGCTTGGGATAGAGAACCTCCCTCATCCTCTTGTATCCTTCGAGCCCGTGGAGGAAGACCTCCCTTTCGTCTGGCGCCATGTCCGAGGAGAGGGCATAGGCCTCCTTGTCCCGCGGGGTCAGCATGCTGTCCTGCCTGACGAGTGCGTCCAGCATGCCCCAGTTTTCAGGATCGTTCCTGGAAATGAAGCGTATCTCCCTGGCGAGACCGGAGCCTGCGTCGAAAGTCCCGTCAAGGTTGAACTCCCGTGCCGCCCGGAGAAGGGAATCCCTCCTTTTACGTATGAAGCCGGTGAAATAACCGGAAACGGATTCGGCCCTTTTTTGCGAGAGTCTCTCGTTGAAGGGGTATGTCCCTTCCGGTGAGCAGGAAGCCGTGACGATGATCGAATCAAGGTCGAACCTGGGATCTTCGAGCAGAGAGGTGAGATTGCCGGAAATCCGCCTGATTTCGGACCTGTTGTCCCCGAAATCCTCATCCACCGCATGTCCTCCCGTGGGGAAGTCTATATAGCATGCGGTATAGGCTTTCGCATCCCTCTCGATAACTTTCGTGAGGTACCTCTCCGACCTGTCTGCAAGGGAACTTAGAGAACTGATGTAGAAGGTAAGGGGATCGCTGCGGGGAATCGTGTAGATTCTTTTGTCCCCTTCGTAGATCTCCCCTTTGAGGGAGATACCTACCTTCCTCAGGGACGGTTCCGTATTGACGGTCTGGACATACTCATAGGTGAAGGCCCCTCCGTTGCCGGCTATCACGGTGTCGAGTTTGAGTCCCCCGGATACGAATGGAACCTTGACATGTTTGCGGAACATCCGTTCCTTATCGGCGATGCGCCTGTCGTTGCGGTGTACCAGATACCGTAAGGTATAATGGTCGATGGCCTCCCTCTCCGTCACCCCGAAAGCTGAGGAGAATACGCTGTCGGCTACTGTTGTGGAGTCGTTCCTGTATGCGTACAGGGCAGGTATGTTCCTGCTGATGAAGACCTCCAGCTGGTGTATGTCACGAAAGTATGCGGAGTCGGTGACAATGCTGCGGAGGAATTTCCGATAGTGCTCGTATCCCCGGAGCTGGGACCTGCGGAAGGCGGCGCCGGTGATTATCACAGGGTCCAGTGCGACGCTGTCCCCGAGCATGTACATGTCAGGTGTCAGCCTTATCTGCCATTTCCCGTCCTGCATGCTTTCCGGCACTGTCACCTGGAAACGCAGGTCAACCTTTCCCCGCCTTTCGGCCACATTGCGGAACCTTGCCGTAATCACCGCGGCATCGATGACATCCGTGGCCACCATTTCGCCGTCCTGGTCCCTGACCGCCTTCATGATCAACACTTCCCGGCCGTCCGGATCTTCCACCTTCAGTGTGTCCCTTTTCAGGCCTGTGGTATCCAGTTCCGGAAGCAGGTCTTCCCGGGGAAGGAAGATCGCGGCGGAAGCGGATGATTTGCGCAGGGCCTCAGCCTTCCGGGAACTCCCGCAGCCAGTCACGGCCAGTGCCAGTGCCGTTATGATGAGGAATCTTTTCACGTCCAAAGGGGAATGTCATCGGTTTGACTGCATCTGGGGTGTTTCGTCGAGGATGGTGACCTTGTCGGCCAGAACCTCGTAGGAAGTCTTTTCCGTCCCGTCGGGAGCCTGGTATCTTTGGATACGGTACCTTCCGGTGACGTAGACGCCGGACCCCTTCCCGATAATGGTAACGTCGGGAATGTTCTTCCCCTCCCACGCCTGGATATTGTGCCAGGTCGTCTCTATGACAGGTTCTCCACCTTTCCCTTTATAAATGTAATCTGTCGCCAGCGAAAACCTTGCGACCCTTTTGTCTCCTACCGTACGTACGTTTGAACTGCCGACGATACCTCGCAGTTCGATTCGATTCAATTGTTCCATCGTGATAGTTTTTACAGTTTGAAATTCAGGTGCGGATCCCTCCGGACAGAAGTGGCCGGGACCCGAATGCAAAGTAAGCGTGTTTCGGGGCAGCCCGCTACGGCAGCAGGAGAATGAACTGGTCTTTTTTAGCCTTTTTTCCGGAATCAGGACTTTTCTTTCGATATTCCGGACCCCCGGAAAGGATCGGAAGATGAATCTTTTCATGGGAAAAAGATTGCCAGATAATAGGAAAGACGAATTTTTGAAAATACCCCCGGATCTTTTTTATACTTCTTTTGAAAAGGGATTAAAATGGCGAAATTGGCCAGGAAAAACTGACTATGGAAACGAATGGTATCAAAACCGGTTACTGCCCGGGGGAGCATCGCTGCATGGAATGCGGGGAACCCTTGGGAGAGTATGGGAGGAGCGACAGGAAATTCTGCAGCCCCCATTGCAAGGATGGCTACAACAACAGGAAGAGGCATTACCTCAGGGGGGTGAGGATGAGGGTGGAGACGGCTTTGTCCAGGAATCATTCAATTCTGGAAAGGCTGCTGGAAGAGGGACGGACCTCAGCCCAGCTGGCAGACCTGGTCCAGATGGGGTTCAAAACCGACTACGTCTCTTCGTTCCGTAAGGCCGGAGGAAGAGACGTAGTGTGGTGCTATGATATCAAATATGTGCTTACCCCTACGAAGGTTATGCGGATTGAGCGTCTGTCTTCGGTTCTTTGAAAAGGAAAGCGAAAGCGATTGCCACCACGAGGGCGTAGCCGGCGAAAATGAACCAGGCTTTAGGCCAGCTGGGCGCGGCTGAGTTGTAGACTACGGCGTTCACCACTTTTCCTGCGGCCCAGGTCCCGATAGAGGCGCCGAGTCCGTTGGTCATCAGCATGAAGAGCCCCTGTGCACTGGACTGGATGTCATTTGACGTGTTCTTGTTGACATACAGGGCTCCGGAGATGTTGAAGAAATCGAAGGCCATGCCATACACGATGCAGCTGAGGACGAACATCCATACTCCGCTGCCCGGATTGCCGGCTCCGAAGAGGCCGAAACGGAGTACCCAGGCGAACATTGAGATGAGCATCACTCCCTTGATGCCGAATTTCTTCATGAAGAATGGAATGAGCAGGATGCACAGGGTCTCTGACATCTGGCTGATGGAGATGAGCGCGTTGGCGTTCCTTGCCCCCCAGGTGTCCGCAAAGGCGGGTATGTCCTTGAAGGATGTTATGAATGTATTGGCGTAGCCGTTTGTTATCTGGAGGGCGGCGCCAAGGAGCATCGCAAAGATGAAGAATATGGCGAAGTGCCTCTTGCCGAAGAGTTTGAATGCCCTGAGGCCGAGAGAATCGGCAAGTGATGAAGTCTGGCCTTTGGGCTTGCAGGGACAGTTGGGGAGGGAGAGGGAGTATATGGAAAGGATGAGCCCGAGGATGCCTGAGACGTAGAACTGCCAGTAGCTGTGCTGGAACTGGAGGGCGGGGTTGGAGGGATCCCGCATGAAGTTGACAAACAGCATCGAACAGATGAATCCTACAGTGCCGAATACCCTGATGGGAGGGAAGTCCTTCACTGGATCCTTGCCGAGGTTCTCAAGGGCGAAGAATGCTACCGAGTTCGAGATTGCTATGGTGGGCATGTAGAAGGCCACGCTGGTGGTGTAGATTGCGTAGAATGTCCAGAAGTTGAACTGCGGAGTGCCTATGAACTTGAAGGCATAGAATCCGAAGAGGAGCATGAAGGCCCCGGCGACTGCGTGGCAGATCGATAGGACTTTCTGCGCGGGAATCCATTTATCCGCAATTATGCCGACAAGGGCAGGCATGAAGATAGACACGAAACCCTGGGTGGCGAAGAAAA
This sequence comes from uncultured Bacteroidia bacterium, assembly GCA_902766985.1. GTDB lineage: Bacteria > Bacteroidota > Bacteroidia > Bacteroidales > UBA932 > Cryptobacteroides. The sequence continues at coordinate 6,130 of CACXFP010000128.1, forward strand.
GCCAGATCTTCGGACCGAGGCCGGAAGCCCCGAGATAGCCTCCCATGGAGGTAAGGTATGCCCCCCAGACTGCGAACTGCAGGAAATTCATAATTATCAGCCTGAGGCTGATTGCGTTATTCTTCATATGTGGGTATTTTGTTTCTACTATTCGCAAATTTAATCAGAATTCGCAGAAAAA
>CACXFP010000129.1 GCA_902766985.1 uncultured Bacteroidia bacterium
CGTTCGCAGGGCCGCCCCGCCGAAAGAAGAGGGGACGGTGTGGTTCGCAATGAGTGCGCCATACTGCAGGGAGATGAAAGCCAAGGCGTTGCTCGATGAGATGTGAATAGAGAACTTCGTGGCCATGCATTGGGTCAAGGTCGAAGGCAGCCGCAGGAGGAAACTCGTGCCGGCCATCCACAACCTCATTTTCGTTCACGCAAAAAAGGAAAAGGTGCAGGAGACCAAGGCATCGATTCCTTTCCTGCAGTACAGGACCATGGCCATCGAGGGACGCAACCGGCCGATCGTAGTGCCCGACTGGCAGATGGACCAGTTCATCAAGGTTTGCGACACCCTCAATGACAAACTTACTTTCTTCGACCCGGAAAAATCGCAGTTGCTTAAGGGAGCCAGGGTCAGGATTTCCGGCGGGGAATTCGACGGTGTCACAGGCACGTTCCTCCGCACCAAAGGCAGGAGTTCCCGCCGCGTCATCGTGGAAATCCCACTCCTCGCCACCGTCGTCACCGCCACCATCCCCGCCGACCAGCTAGAAATCATCCAGGAATAGCACTTCTTCCGGCAGAATTATCTTTCAACAAGATACTTACGACGAAAGGTTAAAGTATTTGACTCGCCTTTTTCAGCGATGTCAAAACTTTAACCTTTCGGAGTTTATCGCCCTTATTATTGGTTTAGAAAAAAAACGGGACAGTGCCGGCAGCGATGCTATTTATCCAGGACGGAATATACGGAGTTGTTGCTGATGTATTCGGGAACCATCTCCTTCATCACCTTGACGGTAGCCATGCTGTCGTAGGTGCGGGCGGTTTCGATCAGCCTTTCGACCTGGGCGCAGGCAGTGGCGTAGTCATACTCACGCACCTTGGCGATGCGGATCTTGTCATGGAATGAAGGCAGGGTGTTTTCCGTATTGCTGAGAACCTCCTCATACAATTTCTCGCCCTCGCGAAGACCGGTAAACTTGATTTCCACATTATCCGCTCCGGAAAGTTTGATCATACGTCTGGCAAGGGTGGCAATCTTGACCGGCTCTCCCATGTCGAACACGAAAATCTCGCCGCCATGGCCCTTCGTACCAGCCTCGAGAACCAGTTTGCAAGCCTCCGGGATAAGCATGAAGAAACGGACGATATTGGGATCGGTGACGGTAACCGGACCTCCGGCCTTGATCTGCTTTTCAAAAAGCGGGATGACGGAACCGTTGCTGCCCAGGACGTTGCCGAAACGGGTCGTAACGAACTGTGTGCAGCCTTCCACCTTTCCCTCCTCCTCCGCCTTGTTCAGGCTCTGGACATAAATCTCGCAGATCCTCTTGCTGCATCCCATCACATTGGTCGGATTGACCGCCTTGTCCGTGGAAATCATCACGAACTTCTTCACCCCGTATTTAACGCTGAGGTCGGCTATCACGCGGGTGCCGTGGACATTGTTCAGCACAGCCTCCGTGGGATTGTCCTCCATCATAGGCACATGCTTGTACGCGGCCGCATGGAAGACGTAATCAGGCCGGAATGATGAGAACACCCCGTCCATACGGTTGGAATGGCAGATCGACGTCACCATCGTCTCGACCTTGATATCAGGAAAATTCCTCGCCATGTCAACGCGGACATCGTGCTGGGGGGTCTCCGCCTGGTCTATGAGCATCAGCGCGCCGGGACCGAAAACGGCTATCTGGCGTACAAGCTCCGAGCCGATGGAGCCTGCGGAACCTGTGATGAGTACCTTCTTCCCCTTGAGCTGGTCGCCGATCGTGGTCATGTCCACCTCGATCTGCTCCCTGGGGAGGAGGTCTTCAATATTCACCTCTTTCAGGGAAGGGGCGCTGGGTGTCTCGGGATCCCATTCGCTGGCCCGGGTAGTCATGTATATCTTGGCCCCGGAAGAAATGATGTAGTCCTGGAGGTTCTGGTCGTGTCGGAAACTCTCGTTCCGCAGTGGGGATACCAGGACAGCCTTGATATTGTTCTTCTTGAGAATCTCGGTAAGGTCTTCGTCAGCATCATACACCTTCTCGCCGAG
>CACXFP010000130.1 GCA_902766985.1 uncultured Bacteroidia bacterium
GTCGTACCGACCTATCTGGTCGGCGATCCGGAGGTGGATCCCTTCTTCTTCACGGGCAGGACATCACAGGGAGCTGCGGGTCATGTCTATCCCTATCCCCTGTACAATAACCTGACCGATGAAAGGGTTGACAGGGAATACAAGTACCTGACGCTGGAGAATGAATACATAAACATCGGTGTGATGCCCGAAATCGGCGGCAGGATATTCGATTCCGTGGACAAGCAGAACGGCTATCATTTCTTCTATCGGCAGCATGTAATAAGACCTGCCCTTATCGGACAGATAGGTTCATGGATATCCGGAGGTGTAGAATGGAATGTCCCCCACCACCACCGCACGTCCTCTACCCTGAATTGCGGATATGAAACTTCTGTGAATCCCGACGGGAGCAAGACCGTCTGGGTCGGGGAGACTGAAATGACGGAAAGATTGAAATGGACCATCGGTTTGACTGTCTATCCGGGTAAATCCTATGTCAAGGCCACGTTCAGGATGGAAAACCGTACCCCGTTGATCCAGACATTCCTTTATTGGGCGAATGTGGCAGTCCACTGCAATGAGGACTATCAGATCATATTCCCTCCCCAGACTGTTTACGGGACTTTCCACAGCAAGGTAAACTATACGGACTGGCCGATGAATCGGATCGAGGGGAATCCTGAACCGACCGACAACAGCTGGTGGAAGAGTTTCAAGGGATCGAATTCCACTTTCGCAGTCAACTACAAACAGGATTTCTTTGCCGGGTATGACCATGGCATGCAGGCTGGTGTCGCACACTATGCAAACCATAATGTCGTTCCTGGTAAAAAATTCTTTGAGTGGGGTACGGAAAGTGTCTGGAATGACATGCTTACGGAGACTGACGGCCCGTATCTCGAGCTTATGGTAGGAACTTTCTCAGACAACCAGCCGGACTATAGCTGGATAGGACCCGGCGAGGTGCGGGAGTCGGAGCAGTACTGGTATCCTATCAAGGAAATAAGGGGTGTGAAGAACCTGAATCTGGATGCCGCTGTGAACCTTGAACGTACCGGACCGTCGGCCATATTCGTCGGCTTCAATGCAACCGGGGTGTTCAGGGATGCGAGGGTTCTCGTGAAAGCCGGTGGTGAAGTGTTGCTGGACAAAAAGTTGGACATCGATCCCGATACTCCCTTTACCAGTGAGTTTTCAATCCCTTCCACGCTGGAGGACAGGGAGCTTTTCGCTGGCCTTTATGATTCGTCCGGCAGGGAACTGATCAGCTATACTCCTGTGGTCAAGGCTGATATCCGCAAGCCCCACGATGTGGACAAGCCTCTTGCTCCGGAGGATTATGATTCGGTGGAGAAACTGTTGCTGGCAGGCCAGAGACTGGAAGAGTTCCACAACGGACGTCTGAGTCCTCTGCCGTTTTATGAGGAAGCCCTGAAGAGAGACTCCATGGATTCCAGGACCAACGTGAACCTTGGGATTTATTATGCGCGTATCTGCGAGTGGGAAAAGGCTGAGAAGCATCTCCAGAGGGCGTTCATGCGGCTGACCGGTTTCCATTATATGCCGGAGGTGGACAAGTTGGGAGCGATCTATCAGACAAATCCCAAAGACGGAGAGATGTACTACCTTCTCGGGGTGGTATCACATGCCCTTGGAAAGTATCAGGAGGCTGAGAGTTATTGGGGCAAGTCTGTCTGGTATCCCGGATTCCAGTCCATTTCCTATCAGCGTCTCGCCCAATTATACTGGAAGGAAGGCAACCGGGACTGGGCAATGAAGGCTATCGACAACTGTCTCTCCCTGAATACAAAGAGTTCAATCGGGAAGTTCGTAAAAGCCTGGTTCCTGAGCCAGGGAGGCGACAAGGCCGGGGCTCTCGGACTTCTGAAAGAGAATGTTGCCGCCGATCCGCTGGATTTCGTCAGCAGGGCAGAATTAGCCAGGCTCGAAGGCAGGATGTCCTCTGTCGGACAAATCATGGCTCATGCAGGGAATCCGCTTCAGGAGGCTTTGGAGGCTGCTACATTCTACTATTCAGTGGGTGGTTACCGTGCTGCCGCGGAGTTCCTGGATGCAGTTAAGGCGCAGGGTACGCGATTCTCGTCCTCTCCTATGCAGAAAAACCCCGTAGAGCCATATACCGTCTCTCCCATGCTGGATTACATGAGCGGATATTATTACAGGCTCGCCGGGGACGTCGCCACTTCCGATGAAAGGTGGCACAGGGCTTCGTCGATGTCAAAGGAATACTGTTTCCCTTTCCGCACGGAGGAACTCGAGGCCCTTGAGGCTGCGGTGGCCGCCAATCCTTCCGATCCGACTGCTCATTATCTGCTTGGAAATGTCCAATACTATTTTGAGCACAAGTCCGATGCCGTCTTGTCATGGGAAAAGTCCGCCGCTCTGGATCCATCCTACGGTATGACCTGGCGGAATCTCGGATTTGCGGCGAACAGGGTTGCCGACAGGCAGAAGGCGGTTGGGTATTACCGCAAGGCGGTCGAGGCTGATCCCGGAGATCCCAATTTCTTCATCGAGCTGGACGAACTGGAAGAACGTCTTGCCGTTCCCTCATCCCAGAGACTTGCAAGGATGGAGAAGAATGCCAAGACCATTTTCAAGTCTGACAATGCTACAACCCGGATGGTGTACCTGATGGTTGAGAACGGGAAGTATGACAAAGCTTTGGATATTCTGAACAACAGGCATTTCCGGGTTTGGGAAGGAGGAAAGTCCGTGTATTCCCAATTCGTCGACGCCCATCTGCTCAACGGCCTTCGCCTGATGGATCGCAAACAGGATAAAAAGGCATTGGATGACTTCCTCGCGGCAGGGACCTTCCCGGCAAATCTGGAGACCAATGAGCTTTCCAACGGTCCCATCGTTGCAAAGGTGGCGTATTACCAGGGGCTGGCATACAGTTCCCTCGGACGGAAAGAAGAGGCTGTGGCTTCATTCCGGCGCTGCATCGAGGCTGCTGGCGATGTTGGCAAGCGCCGCGCTGACGAGAGGGATTATTTCGTTGCGCTTTCACAGAAGGCCCTAGGCAACGGAGAGGCTGCCGCCGCCTCCCTTGAAGCTATGCAGAAACGTGTTGACAACCTGCTTGGACAGTCGGGCAGGACGCTTGTTGACATATATTCGAAGTTCGGTGAAGACGGTTCCCGCAATTCCATCATTGCAAACGCCCTTTACATGCAGGGCCTCATCTGCCTGGCGCAGGGAGATCCGGTTTCCGCCAGGAAGCCGCTGTCAAGGTCTTTGGAACTCGATAAATCCGGGGTCTGGGCGAGATATTTCCTTGAGAAAGCGACAAAAGCAAAATAATTTTGCTGGATTGGATTTAATTTATACCTTTGCAGTCCGATAAATTTATGGCTGACAAGCCCGTATTAAGAGTCTCCACGAGGGAGACCGCTTGCAGTCGAAACTTTTAATAAGTTTTTGTATGTACGCAATCGTAGAAATTGCAGGCCAGCAGTTCAAGGTTGAAGCTGGAAAAGAGATCTTCGTGCAGCGCCTCGGTGCTGCCAAGGATGCCGCTGTCGAGTTCGACAAGGTCCTCCTCGTTGACAACGAGGGTGCCGTAAAGGTCGGCTCTCCCTATGTTGAAGGCGCTGTCGTCAAAGCCACCGTCCTCGATGAGTTGGTTAAAGGTGACAAGGTGCTTGTATTCAAGAAAATCCGTCGCAAGGGTTTCCAGAAACTCAATGGCCATCGCCAGCAGTTCACAAAGATCCGCATCGACGCCATCGCTTAATTTTACAGGAGGAAAACATTATGGCACATAAAAAAGGTCAGTCAAGTTCCAAGAACGGTCGTGAGTCCCATTCCAAACGTCTGGGAGTCAAGAAATTCGGTGGCGAAGCCGTGAAAGCCGGCAATATTATCGTCCGCCAGAGGGGCACTGTTCACAATCCCGCCAAAAACGTCGGCATCGGCAAGGACCATACCCTTTACGCCCTCGTTGACGGCACCGTTAAGTTCACCAAGAAGAAAGAGGCCAAATCCTACGTTTCCGTAGTTCCCTTCGAGAACTAGTTTTCCGGATTTGACGATATTGACAAGAGAGGACGTGCGCTTAGGTGCCCGTATCCTCTCTTTTCTTTAAAAAAAGGAGACAATATGCTCACACTAAAGATGCTTCGCGACAATCCGCAGCATGTGGTCGAGAAGCTTGCAGTCAAGAATTTTGATGCGAAGGAAATAGTTGACAAGGTATTGGAGCTTGATGCCAACAGGCGCAGCCTCCAGGCGGAGAGCGATGCCCTCCTTGCCAGGCAGAAGCAGATCGCCTCTCGCGTGGGCGGCCTGATGAAGGAAGGCAGAAGGGAAGAGGCCGAGGAGGCCAAGAAGGAGGCTTCCGAGCTGAAGGTCCGTTCCAGCGAACTCCTTGCCAAAGCGGACGAGAACAACAAGGAACTTGAAGCCAATCTCGTCCTTCTTCCCAATATCCCCTGTGACCTCGTGGTCCCCGGAAAAGGAGCGGAGGACAATCAGGTGGTGAAGATGGGAGGCCCTGAGGTTAACCTTCCTGAAGGAGCCCTTCCCCATTGGGACCTGGCAAAGAAATATGATATCATAGATTTCGACCTGGGAGTGAAGATCACCGGCGCCGGCTTCCCCGTCTATAAGGGAAAGGGAGCCAGGCTCCAGCGCGCCCTCATCAATTTCTTCCTCGATATCAACACCGCGGCCGGTTACAAGGAGATAGAACCGCCCGCAGTGGTCAATGCCGCATCCGGTTTCGGTACGGGACAGCTTCCCGACAAAGAGGCCCAGATGTACTACGTAGGCCTTGATGATTTTTATCTCATCCCCACGGCTGAAGTCCCCGTGACCAACATCTACCGCGACGTCATCCTCTCCGGGAAGGATCTTCCCAAGGCTATGACCGCATATACGCCCTGCTTCCGCCGCGAGGCCGGTTCGTATGGCAAGGATGTCCGCGGACTCAACAGGCTGCATCAGTTCGACAAGGTGGAAATCGTCCGCGTCGAGAAGCCGGAGGATTCCTACGCCGCCCTCGATGCCATGGTCGCCCATGTCGAAGGCATAGTGAACAGGCTGGGCCTGCGCTACCGCATCCTCCGCCTGTGCGGAGGGGACATGAGCTTCACCTCTGCCATAACCTACGATTTCGAGCTCTGGTCCGCCGCCCAGGGACGCTGGCTTGAGATCTCTTCCGTGTCCAACTTCGAGACTTATCAGGCAAACCGCCTGCACCTGAGGTATAAGGACGAAGACGGGAAGATCCAGCTCTGCCACACCTTGAACGGCAGTTCCCTTGCCCTTCCCCGTGTCGTGGCCGCCCTTCTCGAGGACAACCAGACCCCTGAAGGCATCATCATACCTGAGGTACTCAGGCCGTA
>CACXFP010000131.1 GCA_902766985.1 uncultured Bacteroidia bacterium
ACGATATTGTTGTGGCGGAACTTGTATTTCTCTCCTATATGGAGACGGATTCCGTCGAGGAGGCAGGCATGGCACTCCGCGTCATAGACGATTACGTCGTGCCTTCCGGTGAGGGCGTCGATCGTGCTGACGATTCCCTGGTAGCCGAAGTTGAAGAGGAAGGCGTCTTCCTTCTTCTCGAAATCGGCGAACATCTTCTCGAGTTTCTCATGGTAGCGGGTGTGGCCCGAAAGCATGCGGGAACCCATCGGATAGGCAAGGCCCCATTCCTTGGCAGCCTCGGCGTCAACCCTCCTCACCTCGGGATGGTTGGCGAGGCCGAGATAGTTGTTAAGGCTCCAGTTGAGCACCGGAATGCCGTTGAACATCATGTGGGGGCCGAGCTCTCCCTCAAGCCTGGGATACATGTAATAGCCGAAGCCCTGCTCGAAATACTGGCCGATAGGACCGGCGGAACCGGTTTCTATCCTGTCAAAGATATCAGAATACATTGTGGATGATATTATTCAATTATGCGTCTATGTTTGCGTAATGCGCGTTCTCTTCGATGAACTGGCGGCGGGGCGGCACGTCGTCGCCCATGAGCATAGAGAAGGTCCTCTCCGCCTCGGCCGCATTCTCGATCGTAATCTTGCGCAGGCGCCTGCGGGAAGGGTCCATCGTGGTGTCCCAGAGCTGCTGGTCGCTCATCTCACCGAGACCTTTGTACCTCTGGACGGTAACTCCCTTGTCGGTTCCGCGGCCAAGCCTCTGCGTGGCCTCGGACCTCTGTTCGTCGGTCCAGCAATAGATCTCCTCCTTGCCCTTCTTCACGAGATAGAGCGGAGGTGTGGCCAGATAGACGTAACCGTTCTTGATGAGGTCGAACATGTACCTGAAGAAGAAGGTGAGGATGAGGCAAGCGATATGGCTTCCGTCCACATCGGCATCGGTCATGATGATGACCTTGTGGTAGCGGAGACGGCTGAGGTCCATCCTCTTCTCTCCGTTCTCGTCCTCCTTGGCCACGGTCACGCCGAGCGCGGTGTATATGTTGCGGATCTCCTGGGATTCGAAAGCCCGGTCTCCGGCGGCCTTCTCCACATTCAGGATCTTTCCCCTCAAGGGAAGGATGGCCTGGATGCGGCGGTCGCGGCCCTGCTTGGCGGTGCCGCCTGCGGAATCTCCCTCCACGAGGAAGAGTTCGCATTTCTCGGGATCGGATTCGGAGCAATCCGCAAGCTTTCCGGGCATTCCGGCTCCTGTCATGGCTGTCTTGCGCTGGACCATCTCGCGGGCCTTGCGGGCCGCGTTGCGGGCAGTTGCAGCGAGGACTATCTTCTCGATGATGAGCTTGCCCTCCTTGGGATGCTCCTCGAGATACTGGTCCATGGCAGCGGCCGTAGCCTGGGAGACAGCCGAGGTCACCTCGCTGTTGCCCAGCTTCGTCTTGGTCTGGCCCTCGAACTGGGGTTCGGCCACCTTTACGGAAATCACCGCCGTGAGACCTTCCCTGAAGTCCTGGGGATCAAGGTCTCCCTTGTACTTGGCCAGGAGGTTGTTCTTGTCGGCATAGTTGCGCAGGGACCTGGAAAGGCCCATCTTGAAGCCCTGGAGATGGGTTCCTCCCTCGATGGTGTTGATGTTGTTCACATACGAGTATATCTTCTCCTGGTAGCCTGTATTGTACTGCAGGGCTATGTCGATGGGGATTATCTTGTCGGAATTGACGCACACCGGCTCGGGGATGAGCTGCTCCGCACCGGCGTCGAGATAGTCGATGAACTCGCGGAGACCGTCCTTCGAGTAGAATACGTCGCTCCTGTATACCTGTTTCCCGGTAGGCTTCGACTCTCCGTTCTCATTCTGGACATATTCGTCCACGAGCTCCCTCTTGTCCGTAAGGGTAAGTTTTACTCCCTTGTTGAGGAAGGAAAGTTCACGGAGCCTGGCGGCGAGGGTGTCATACTTGTAGACAATGGACTGGGTGAATATGGTGGCATCGGGATGGAAAGTGATGATGGTACCTGTGTCGGAGCACTCACCGACGACCTCCACTCCCGTAATGGGCTTGCCCTTGGAGTATTTCTGGACATAGACCTTACCCTCCCTGTGGACCTCGGCGACAAGGATGTCGGACAAGGCGTTCACGCAGGAGACGCCCACTCCGTGGAGACCTCCGGACACCTTGTAGTTGTCCTTGTTGAACTTTCCTCCTGCATGGAGGACGGTCATAACGACCTCGAGGGCGGAACGGTGCTCCTTTGGATGCATGTCCGTCGGGATGCCTCGGCCGTTATCCTTCACGGATATCGAATTATCCTCCAGGATGGTCACGTCGATGGCGCTGCAGAAACCAGCCATCGCCTCATCGATACCGTTGTCAACCACCTCATACACAAGATGGTGCAATCCCCTCTCCCCTACATCGCCGATGTACATCGAGGGCCTTTTGCGGACAGCCTCCAAACCTTCCAGCACCTGTATGCTGCTGGCGGAATACTGTTCCTCCGCCTTGATCATTTCTTCGTTGTCTATCATATATATTACTTAAAACTCACAAAGATACTAAATTCCTTACAAATTCAGGGCGATTCCAGCCGTGGCGTTCACCCCGCTTTCCGTATAAAGCGGATGCCTCTGGATATTGGCTCCGAGAAGGTTCCCTCCGGCAATCCAGAACGAGAGCTTGCGGCTGTAGCGATAGCGCATGAATACCCCGAGATCGACGAATCCAGGAATCTTGAATTCTCCGTCTGTGAAGGCCTTCGCCCCACCTTTGCGGGCGGAAGAGATGTCGGCCCTGGCACCGAAGAGCAGCCTTCCGTTCCAGTCGTACGCAAAATGCAGGTTCGCCTTAAGGGCTGCCGGTTCAAAGACATTCGGAGTGGAAGCCGCATCGAGGTCGGTAGCCCTCAGGAGAAGGTCGCCGCCGAATTCATACCCCTCCGATCTCCAGAGGGCTGAGGCATTGAAGGAGAACATCCCGTAGTCTTTATACGCAACCCCGCCCAGAAGGATAGGGAAATGGACCGTATTGACAAGGTCCACGGCGTCCAGAAGGCCGTTCCCGATGACCGAGTATCCAGCTGAGAGATCGAAGCTCAGGGTGGACTTCACGGAACCCCTGACACCGAGACGGGCATTTATCCGTTCGACGCTGTTGTCAAGAAGGGGGCCGTAGGAATGTCCGAAAGAAGGATCGAACCAATGGTTGCCGGCGAG
>CACXFP010000132.1 GCA_902766985.1 uncultured Bacteroidia bacterium
GCAAATCTTTCAGGGCCGGTTTTTATTGCATCTTGAAAGAATCTATACCCCTCCGAAGGCGGCGTAACCGCCGTCGACCGGAATCGTGACTCCTGTGACGAAACTCGAGATGTCGCTCAGGAGATAAAGCATCGTACCGACCAGGTCTTCGGGCTCGCCGAATTTATGTGTCGGAGTATTGGCGATGATCTTCTTCCCGCGGGGCTTCAGTTCTCCGGTCGCTTCATCGGTGAGCAGGAAGCGGTTCTGGTCGGTCAGGAAGAAACCGGGAGCTATGGCGTTGCATCTGATCCCTAGTTGGGCGACATGGACGCTGTACCACTGGGTGAAATTGTTGATTGCGCCCTTGGCTGCGGAATATGCGGGAATCTTGGTGAGGGGCCTGATGGAATTCATACTGGAGATGTTCAGCACGTTGCCGCCCTTCCCGTCTTCCACCATGTCGCGCGTGAAAATCATGGTAGCCAGTACGGTTCCCTGGAAATTCAGGTCGAAGACATCCTTGAAGCCTTCAAGGTCGAGCCCGTAGAAAGTCTCTGCGATGGGAGTGTCCTTCGTCATCTGTTCCGCGGCGCAGGTCGCCTTTGGGGAGTTGCCTCCGGCGCAGTTGATCAGGATGTCAATCCTGCCGAGCCTTTCGTGAATTTCCTTGTATGCGGCCTCAAGGGCTTCGCGGTCCAGCGTGCTGGCGGAAATGCCGATGCATTTGACTCCGAATTCAGATGCGATAGCGTCAGCCTTGGGATTGCTTCCTGCCTTTCGGGAGATGACGGCAGTGTTCACACCTGCACTTGCGAGGCCTTGTGTCAGAGCCGTGCCCAGCACACCGAAACCTCCTGTGATGACGCAATTGCGTCCTTTCAGGTCATCGAACGAATACTTCATGATATTTTCCTCCTATATACTGAAAAGTCTTTTGATGTGACGGTCGCAGATATTCTCGATCACTTCGTTTCCAATCACTTCGCTGTGCTTCTCAAGCGCCGGGTAATATTCGTCTCCGAGTTCTGCGGCAATCTTGTAGCTGACATGGATGAGCTGGCGGAAAGAAGGATTGTACAGCGGATCCCTCTGGTTGTGCCTCAATGTCCTGGCATAGGTCTGAGCATCCCATTTTTCGACTTCCTCAGGAGAAGGCAGTTCTTTTGTGTCGATGTCGATGACTGTGGCATAGGGAATAGTGAGTTCGTCCATGCGTGAAAGCGCGCTGGCGTAAATGCGTTTTGCCAGCTTCAACGCTTCGGGGTCGGCAAGGGCGAGGCCGATGTTTTCTTCCAGCCAGGTGGTGCCCGCAGTCTTGATGTGGATACCCTTGTCGTATTTGCGGAGCAGGCGGCCCATTATGGGATAGATGCTGAATTTGTCGGAACCGGAGTGGATGCTGAGTTTAAGGTTGTCAGGCAGACCGTATTCCTTTACCGCCTCGTCGATAACCTGCAGGTCCTCTTCAAATTCTTTCTCAAACCTCTGGAGGTCACCCCTGTAATCGACGCCTTTGTTGAAGCGGCCTGTGAACTTCGGAGCTATGGTCTGGATGGGAATCTCTTCCTTCGCTATCTCGCGCAGGATATAACGGAGTTCTTCGGGCGTCTGGGCGTTGTCAACCTCGTCCATCGAAACTTCGGTGACAAAGTTATCAGCGCCTTTCTTCCCTGCGATGTAACGGTATATCTTTCCTGCCTCCTTGATTGCTGGCAGGAAACGTTCTTCCATGCTTCCTGATTTGCCGATATAGTCGGCTACGTCGATGGTAAAGAAGTCGGAGCAGTCCAGGAACCTGTCCACGGTTTTCAGGTTGATGTGGTCAGCGTCCACAAAGTACTGTCCGGTATATCCGAGTGCCTTGACAGCCGCATCAGCCTCGTCACGTGTCCCCTGGGGTTCGGTTCCCACGATCTGATGCTCGCGGTTGGACTTGTTCCATACGGGCACGAATTCCACGCCGAATTCATCGCGTGCCTTGAGGAGGGCCTTAAGTTGGGCAACGCCTTCGTGACAGAATCTGTCACCAACTCCAAAGGAGTATTTCTGAATTCTCATATTATTGGTTTTTAGTTATTTATGCGTTGTAGGTCCCGGCAACGGTATCTCCGCCTTCGCCTGTCCAGTTGGTGTGGAAGAATTCTCCGCGCGGACGGTCGGTGCGTTCGTAGGTGTGGGCTCCGAAATAATCCCTCTGGGCCTGGAGCAGGTTGGCGGGAAGGACTGCAGAACGGTAACC
>CACXFP010000133.1 GCA_902766985.1 uncultured Bacteroidia bacterium
AACGGTTATCTGATTCCCGTCAAAGATGTGGACGCGTTGGTGGAGAAGCTGGACATCCTCCTGTCTGACGGAGAGTTGAGAAGGAAGATGGGCTGCAATTCACGCAAATACGCTGAAGAGAATTTCTCGATAGATGTGGTGATTGAGCGGCATTTGAAGATATATAGTGAACTGATTGGCAAATGAAGATATTGATTACCGGAGTGCACGGATTCGTCGGGTCGAACCTTGTGAAGGCTCTTTCCAGTGAACATACGATTTATGGGCTGGATATCGTTTCGCCTATCAAGAAAGGAGTGAATGTTACTTTCCCCTGGGAAACCCTCGATCATCCCGGAGAGATTCCGGAGGTGGATGCCATCGTTCATCTTGCCGGAAAGGCCCATGACACGAAGAACGAGTCTGCTGCGGAGGTGTATTTCAAGGTGAACACGGGACTGACGCAGAAGATTTTCGATTGGTTCCTCAGGCAGGAGAAGTGCAGGAAGTTCGTGTTCTTCAGCACGGCCAAGGCTGCCGCCGACAGGGTGGAAGGGATTCTTACAGAGGATGTGGTTCCCTCTCCCGTCGGTCCTTATGGCGAGTCCAAAATAGCGGCGGAAAGGTATATTCTTGATAACATGCCCAAGGACAAGGACGTGTATATATTCCGTCCCTGCATGATACACGGGCCTGGCAACAAGGGGAACCTGAATCTCCTGTACAATGTGGTGAGAAAGGGAATACCCTGGCCTTTGGGAGCTTTCGAGAACCGGAGGACGTTCACTTCCGTGGAGAATATATGCTTTGCCGTGGGCGGAGTCCTGACGAAGGATATCCCTTCGGGAATATATAACATGGGTGACGATGAGGCGCTTTCTACCAATGAACTGATAGAGGAGATATGTGTTTCCCTTGGGAAGAAAGCTCATATCTGGAATCTGCCGAAGGGGCTTATGAAGGGAGCCGCGAAGGTTGGAGGATGGCTTCATTTGCCTTTGAATCAGGAGCGTTTGCAAAAACTGACGGAGAATTATATTTCTTCGAACGCGAAAATCAAGGCTGCGTTGGGCGTGGATAAGATGCCCGTGAATGCAAGGGAAGGGCTCCGGACGACTCTTGAAAGTTTCAAGGGATAGTTTTTTGAGGAATGGGCGTCGTTTCAAGGATATTCCGAAGGATAAGGCAGTTGGGAGGAATCCGGCTGCTGAAGGGATATGTGTCTCTCGGAGTTCTTTGGAAGGTCCTCCGGGCCGTTTTCCCGGGAATCCTTTTCAAGCCTTACAATGCAGTCCATGCGAGGGTGCTGGATATTGTCGCCCCGGCGCTGAAAAAAAAGTATGGGGGAGTCCTGTCGGATGTGATGTCCAAATATGAAAGCGCTGTCGCGAGGGAGGAGAGGTCCAATATAGTGTGGGTCTGCTGGCTCCAGGGGAGGGATGCTGCTCCTGCTCTTGTAAAGAGTTGTATTTCAAGTCTTGAGAGAAATCTTCCCGGACGGGATATCCGTGTTTTGGACGAGGAAGGCATCGGCAGATATGTACGTTTCCCGGAGCATATTGAAAGGAAATGGGGAAAAGGGCTTATTCCCCCTGCCGCCTATTCTGATCTCCTGAGGCTTGAACTGCTGATAAAATATGGGGGAACGTGGATAGATTCCACGGTTTTCTGTTCCGGTCCCGATTATCCCCCGGAGTATCTTGATGCAGGCCTTTTCATGTTTCAGTTCGCCCGGGCCGAAGACCGGCGATATTCCGGCATTTCCAACTGGTTCATAACCTCGTCTCGTCCTGGCAATCCTGTCCTTATGGTTTTAAGGGACATGCTGTACAGGTATTGGGAAGACTTCGACTGCTTCGTATATTTCTTTGTTTTCCACCTTTTCTTTTCCATGATAGTGGAGAGGGAGCCCCGGATTGCGGAAGATATGCCCTATGGCTACAGTCCTGCCTGTCATTTTCTGCAAAGACATCTCGGAGATGCTTTCAACGAAGCTGATTGGCGGGAACTTACATCCAAGGTTGCCTTCCATAAGCTTACGTACAGGCTTGGAGAGTACATTCTGGCAGACAAAGGCAATTATTTTGCAAGGCTTCTGGAAATGAAATAGATATGGGAAAGTTAGATATTAATACGGAAGCGTTTTTCAGTTTGCTTCGCGCCGGTTTGTGGGAGAGCGGTGACAAAGCCGGGATGCCGGATGCCGGAGCTGATTATTCGGAAGTATTCAGGATAGCGAAGGAACAGTCCGTCGTAGGCCTGGTTGCTGCCGGATTGGAGTCTCTGCCCTCCGGGAACAGTCCGTCCAAAGCGGCCGTCCTTCCTTTTATGGGGACGGTCCTTCAGCTAGAGCGCAGAAATTTGGCTATGAACGCCTTTATCGCGACCCTTGCCGCAAAGTTGAAGGATGCCGGAATCGTATCTGTTCTCGTGAAGGGCCAGGGCGTGGCCAGATGTTATCGGCGCCCTTTGTGGAGGTCTTGCGGAGACGTAGACCTTCTTCTTGATGCCGACGGATACCGCAGGGCCTTCGACCTGTTGCGTCCGGCAGCCTCTTCAGTGGATGATGAGGATGATTCCAGGCTTCATGTCGCGCTGACGATTGATTCCTGGGTGGTGGAGCTCCACGGGACCCTTCATACAAGGCAACTGATTCGTCTTAACGGGTTGTTGGACAAGGTTCAGTGCGAAGTGTTTGACGGAGGGAAAATGAGAATCTGGGAGCAGGAAGGCGAAAAAGTTTTGCTGCCGGCGCCTGATGAGGATGTGGTTTTTGTCTTCGCTCACATACTTCAGCACTATTATGGCGGAGGAATAGGGCTCAGGCAGGTATGCGACTGGAGCCGTCTTATATATACTTTCGGAAAAGACATTGATTCCGCTGTGTTGGAGAACCGTCTTCGGGAAGCCGGCATAATGACGGAGTGGAAGGCTTTTGCCGCCCTTGCTGCAGATTTCCTCGGTATGGACTCCGCCGCCATTCCCTTCTATTCTGCCGAAAAAAAGTGGTCCCGAAAGGCCCGGCGCATTATTTCATATATTCTCGAGACCGGCAATTTCGGCTACAACAGGGACAATTCCTTCCGGCGAAAATCTTTCCTTGTCCGCTCCGTGGTGTCGTTCTGGCGTTACACCGTCGATTCCGCCGGCCATCTGCTGGTCTTCCCGCGAAACACCATCTCCGTCTGGTTCCGCATGGTGTGGAATGGCATCAGGACCATCAGACTTTTTCAATAATTATTATCGACAGATTATGAAGCGTTTCTGCCAGAGTCTGGATTTAAGAGACAATCCAGAAATGATTGAAAAATATGTGGAAGCTCATTCCCATGTATGGCCGGAGGTAATAGCCGGTCAGCGGGAGGTGGGCATTGTTTCCATGCAGATATACCGCAAGGGCTACCATCTTTTCATGATTATGGACACCAAGGATTCTTTTGATTTCAGCCGAGACATGGCCCGCCTTGCCACCCTTCCGCGACAGGCGGAATGGGAAGCATATGTCGCCCGGTTTCAGGGATGTTCTCCAGATGCTCGAAGTGATGAAAAATGGCAATTGATGGATATGATATTTGACTCGTCAGAATTAAACCTCTGTCAGATATAGATTATTCTAGGATGGCTACAAGTCTGTTGTTTTTATTTATTGCCGCCCTCCTTGTCGTCGTGGAACTTGTTTATTTCCGTATCGCCGACAGGTTCAATATCATTGACAAACCGAATGCGAGGTCTTCTCATTCAAAGGTCGTCATACGCGGGGGAGGGATTATCTATGTACTTGGTATATGGCTGTATGCTGCATTCTTCGGACTGCAGCAGTGGCCGTTCCTGCTGGGGCTGACGCTGATAGCTGGAATCAGTTTCGTGGATGATATCCATTCGCTGCCGGACAGTGTCAGGCTGGTCGTTCAGTTCGTTGCCATGGGACTTATGTTCTATGGTTGGGGAATCCTCAACTGGGAGAGCTGGTGGATGATTATCCTGGGTCTGATTCTGTGTGTGGGTATTACCAACGCCTATAATTTCATGGATGGAATCAACGGAATCAACGGAGGGTACACGCTGGCAGTGCTGCTTCCACTGGCTTGGCTTAATTCCAGGATCGGATTTGTCGACCAGCGGTTAATCATTGTTGCCGTTCTGGCGGACCTGGTGTTCTGCTTCTTCAACTTCCGTCCTAAGGGAAAGGCAAAATGTTTTGCAGGAGATGTCGGAAGCGTCGGAGCCGCATTTGTCGTAATCTTCATTCTTGGCAGGCTGATCCTGAAAACAGGAGACTTCACATATATCATTTTCCTTGCAGTATACGGGGTCGATGCCTTCCTTACCATCGTTCACCGCGTCATGCTCCATGAGAATCTCGGCCAGGCACACAGGAAGCATGCCTATCAGTTGATGGCTAACGAGTTGGGAATGGAACATACGGTCGTGGCCGCAATCTACACGTTGCTGCAGTTCGCAATCTCCGCAGGTTTGATTCTGATCCCGGATACTCCAGCCTGGCATCTCGTTTATTTCTTCGTCGTATGCATCGTCCTTGCTGCAGCATACGTGCTGTTCATGAAGAAGTACTTTTATCTTCATGAAGAATACCTTGAATCAATTAAAGATGACCGTTCCTAGCCGACCCGCAGCATTTTTCCTTATGAAGATTACACAAGCATTGCTGGACGATCTTTCCGCCCGGGCGAAGGCATCTCCGCGCCTGAGGATGAATCTTGACCTTCGCAATTCGGAAGCCGACCAGAGTCAGCGGATGCTGAATGCGATTGAGCCGGGATCCCGGGTGCCAGTGCATCGGCATCGGACTACAAGCGAAACTGTTGTTTGCCTTCGCGGCCGCATCGTCGATGAGCTGTACGACGACAGTGGCAACATGTGCAACTCGGTTGAATTATACCCGTCAGGGCCTGTTGCGCTCCTAAATATCCCTCTTGGTCAGTGGCACACCGTCCGCTCCCTCGAATCCGGTACAGTCATCCTCGAATGCAAAGACGGTCCCTGGGAACCACTCGATCCGGATGACATACTTTTGTGATTGCCGGTCTGACCGGCAATTTTTTTGCAATTTGATAAGGGATAATCTACATGAACATGGCTATCCAGAATAATCAAGTAGACCCTCTGTACTTTTTGCAAATGTGACCAGATTCTTTTCTATCCCAAAAACAGTTGTTCGGATGATTTCAACAATATGAGTGGATAAAGTTTGCAAAAGTACACTATGAAAGAGAAGTGAAGTCATTATCTTTGCAGAAAAAACTTAAACTATGATTATTATGACAAACTGGAGCGGCGTGTATGGCCGGAAACTTTTGGAGGAAAAAATAACGAAGAAGTTTATAGAAGTACTCGCAAAGAAGGATGCCTCTCTTGAAGAGAAGAAGGCGCAGGCACTTTTGAAGTCTGTTCTTCTAAGTGAGAATTTATTCACTTTCATTAAGGAGTTTAATCTCGCATCTAATGGGCAGGGTAGGATTCGAGTAGAAACGGTTAAAGGAGTGGTAGAATATGCACGTGCGTATAATGAGGCACGGATTAGAGAGATAATCGGACCGGATGATAAAGTGGAAGCGATTGTTGATCGTGAAAATAACCGATTAACCCAAGCGGAAACATGGGCACTTTGGGCCTTATCTTGTTTGGGCTTATTGTAAGATTGAGATTCCTTGTGCTAAATTGTTATTAAGATGGATGGCTAGTAAGTGTTCCAATAGGACAATGCCATTCGATACAGGCACTTGAGAATGGTTCGGTGTTTCTGGAGTGCAAGAATGGGAAGTGTGAGCTCTTGGTGGGAAGTACATCAAGAAGTTGATGAATCCCGGCGAACTGAAGCTGGAGCAGGTTGAAATGTTTAAGCAACTGCTGGAGTTAGGGGAGGAGTACAAACACATTAATCAGTATCAGTGATGACAGAACATAATTTAGGTACTTTATCTTCTAACTGTAATTTAGTAATAATCGGCAACGGCTTCGATTTGCATCATGGATTGAAGTCTGGCTATTGGCATTATAAGGAATGGCTTAGGAATGCTCATCCGGAGCTAACAGAGAAACTTAATCAGTATTTTAATGTTTCGGGAGATTGGTGGAATGACTTTGAAGAAAACCTGGCTAAATTTGACATTATGAAAATGATTCAGAAGGTTCCACGAGTTTACCCTCCTAGTGACCCAAGGTTTCCTCCAACATTTATTTCTCCCGTTTCTGGCTTTTTTAAGACGCTGAGGGAACAGATTTTCGAAAGCTTTCAAGAATGGGTTAGTACAATAAAGACAGATGGCACTGGAAGGAAAATCGATCTTCCCTGCGCAAATCTCTATATTTCATTTAATTACACAGATACTCTTGAGTCTGTTTACGATATTCCGGAGCAACAGATATTGTATATACATGGAAAGGCATCACGCAATGATAATCTAGTATTTGGACACTGTAAAAGTCATTATGAGATAGAAAAAGATTACATGCAAAAACATGGTTTAAAAGAAATCGAGAGTTTTTACGATAATGGCCCTGTCATTACTGACGAAGAGTACCAGCTAACTATGGATGTGTCATTCCTTAAAAAGTACCCATACACACAAATTGTTGGGTATTCAAATATCCTTTCTCCTGCGGTAAAGAATTCAACTGTTGTACTCTGCTATGGTTTATCCTTTTCAGATGTTGATTTTCAGTATTATGAGTGGCTTGCAGAACAGAATCCGGATTTGTGCTGGAGGGTTAGTTGGCATACTAAAGAGGATAAAGAGAGGGAAGAATCCTTCTTTAAACAAATGGGGATTACAAATTATTATTTGTTCAACTTTTAAATCTCTTCAGTCAACCGTACATAGTGAGTTCCATCTGACTTGTCTTAGTATAGGTTTGCAGTTGGATGATTACCAATGGTGAAGAGTTTGCATCATAACAAAATGCATCATTGTATAGGGGCCCTGGAGGAATCATTAAATCCATATCCTCTACTTTCTTGCATAATGTAAGATTTATTCTTACATTTGTTGTGATAAGAATAAAGAATTATGGCTAGAACGGTAACTGTTACATTGGGACCTCATTTTGAGGATTATATCCAGGCCAGCATAGCGAAGGGAAAGTACAACAATGTAAGTGAAATGATTCGCGCAGCCTTGCGTCACCTTGAGGAGGAGGATGCAAAACTGGCCGCTTTCTGCGCTGCCATTGATGAAGGAGATGCCAGTCCTGACGTGGTGGGTTTTGATGAGGAGGATTTTATTCAGGAGATGAAAGCTGGCTGGAGGG
>CACXFP010000134.1 GCA_902766985.1 uncultured Bacteroidia bacterium
GTCGAAAAAATAGTCATGCACCGAACCGGTGGCTCCGTTTTCCGAATACCCCTCCTGGTTGAGCATTTTCTCAAACTCCGCCTTATCTGTCGAGAAGGCAAGGTCCTGGAACTCAATGAGCACGACAAGGAACTTCTTGCTTCCCTGTGTGATTGAAGCCCTGTTGGGGCTCTTGGTCATGCGCCTCTTGCCGGAGCCTGCAACGCTTGCCTTGGTTGCGGCCACAGGACGGAAAAACCCGTCGGTGGAAAGGGCGTACCTCTGTCCGGAAAGGTTTGTGTACCAATGATGGTGCTCGTCACCGTGAAGGACCAATGTCACTGTGGTTCCGTCCTTCTGCCGGATGGTCCTGGGGGTGGGATCGGCGGGAAGGGCATGGACGCTGATTATGGAAAGGGCCGCGAGGGCCAGTGTAGTCAATATCTTTTTCATCGCTTTCATTCCGCTATAATGTAACCCCTCTTCCTGTCATCCACGAGCCAGACCCTGCCTTCCGCAGCCTTGGCAACCCAGGCCCTGGCCTCGATGACTCCGTCCAGGCTCTTGTCCCAGTAGTTGTTGACCGTAAAGGACACGGCATCTCCCTCGGTGTAGCTTTCGGGAAGGCCGGCGAACTCCAGGTACTTGTTCCCGACCGGATCGACGATGCGGAAATTCCTGGTGGAAGAACTCTTGAAGGTATTGAGCTGATGGGCGAGCTCGTCGTAAACGATACCGCTGCCGTCGGTATATACGTTGTACATGCCGTAGGAAGCATCGTCAGCAGTGAAATCCGCGCCGGGAAGGGAGGATGTCTGGGCTATGTCGAGGTACAGGGTGCCGCCGACAAGGTCGATCTTTCCGAAAGCCTTCCTGTCCTCAGCCGAGAGGTTCACGGACTTGGGAGAGAAAACGATAGTAACGGCGGAATTGGCATTCCCTGAGTCGGGGGAAATGGACAGCCAGTCGCTGACGGCCTTCGTGTCGGTGAGGGAAATCTTCCAGTCTACCGGGAAATTCAACGTGATGGTGGCCGGTTCCATCCCATCGATCGTGATGGAGGTGGTGCTGCCGAGCAGGGAAGACAGGGGCTTCTGCTTGATGGTGGCCTCTACGCTCTTGGATCCTGAGGAAAAGATGAGTTTGTCTTCGCGGGTCTCGTCCGTGCTGTTAAATGCAAGTTCAACGGTGACGTTCCATGTGTTGGTGCTGCCCACCTTCTGGACATTCTTCACGGTCGCCCAGGTGTTCGTCTCCATCTTCGCAGAGAGCTGGCCGGAGCAAGCTATGGTGAATATCTTGTTATGTCCGACCACGTCTTCTTCAAGGGCGGAAGGGGGGCTTGGTTTCCCAAGGGTAATGTCTGTGGAAGATCCGCCGCCGCTGCCGGACCCGCCGGTTCCGGGATCTTCCTTGCTCCCTCCGCAAGAAATGAGGGAGACCGCTACAAGGGCCAAAACGGCCATTCTGAGCATTTTCATCTCTCAAACATAATTTGTGTAAGGTACAAATATAGCCAAACCCCGACAAAATGCAAAAAAGGAGGATGACCTCGAAGTCCGATGGACTTTCTTGGTCATCCTCCGATCAGAGTCAGATACGGGAACTAGTTGTCGTTCACGAATCCGGTGTAGCGGTAGCCGTGGACGTAGAGCCTGTCGTAATATTCTCCGGCATAACTGTCGTCAGAGAACAAGATGTAGAACTCGATAGCGTCCGCGGGCTGTCCGCTGGGAGTGGTGGCTCCATTCTTGATGATCTTTCCGCCGGTGACGGTTGCAGTGCAATCATCATAGAAGAAATTCTCCGAATCGGTCGCAGAGAAGGTCATCGTGGCGGGGTCGGCGGCAATCTTGCACCTGAAGTCCCAGAAAGTCTCGTCGCAGGTGTCTGCGAGAAGCATTTCCGTAGCGGTATTGTTGGCCGTGCTAGCAGTCAGGATGATGAACTGTCCTATGCCGAACAGGTCGGGATCCTCAAGAACAACGTTTCCGCTGGCGTCAACGGCATCGCAGGTCACATACCACTGGCCGCACATGTCGACTGCTTCCGTCTTGAATATGGGATCCTTGGCGCAGGAAACAGCCAATACAACGATTGAAACAAATGTCAATATCTTTTTCATGGTCGCTTAGTCTTTTTTAAGGATTACATAGAACGGCATTCCGGCAAAACCCAAGGTATAGGTTATGACTCCATCGGCCTCATCCCACTTTCCTCCAGTCATGGAGAGAGGGTAGGAAGGCCATCCGGCTATCTGGCCGTAGAGCATGGAAACAGCGCTGCCTCCCACCTGGATAATACCTACGGCACGGTAATCCACGCCATAACCGGCACGCTTGTCATACCATCCGCCAAGAAGGTCTGAGACATTGTAGACGCCAGGTACAATCGTACGGTTTTCTTCGTACGGAAGGATGAGCACATCGTACCCGGAATAATTTGCTGCGGCATCCACCCTCTGGGTACCAGGCTGTACGACGTAATGTCCGGTAACCTTATCGCCGGCAGGGGCTACGATAACATAGCGCTGGGCCGAAGCAGTTATGCCGTCCGGATTGACAAAAGAATAATTAACGGTATATAATCCGGGTTTGGAAGAGTCTATATTATCGGTAACCTCAACCTGGTCCGAAATATCCTCTTCATTCATAATGGCAGTGAAACCGGGATCAGAAAATGTCGACCCGAGATCCATCGTTACATAAGCAGGTCCCAGAAGCGTAAGGGTGGGGTAGTAAGTTACGCGAGTCACGCCATCGGTGGTAACCTTCTTGCAACCCACCGTCATCAACGCAAGGGCGATAGAAAGTATAATTATCAGATTCTTTTTCATGATCTTGAACTTTTATTTTGCCCAGAAAACCTTAGTTGAGTTAGGAACTACTTTCGGGCAGTTGGAGTTGTAGAGCTGTGAAGACTGAGCATAGGGGAAACGCTGTACGAGGGCGCTGGCACCAATCTGCGCATCCACCTGGTAGGGGGTATAGAGATCACCGGGAGTCAGGTTGTCGGCATTCAGGTTGTCAGCAGAGAAACTGTAAATCTGCTCTGCGGACTTGCCTCCGAATGCAGGATAACCGAGACGGCGCATCTCGCACCATGCCTCGAAATTGTTGGTCCCGCTGAGGGCGATCCATTTCTGGACGCCGAGACTCTTGTCTGTACCGTCATAAGGCCAGGCGTTAAGCGCAGCAGCATATGATTCCTTAATCATTTCAACACCTTCTTCGTCTTTTGAGTTATTCAGACTGTACAGGTAGCTGGCAGTTTCGCAGGAAGCCTTGATTGCAGCCTCATAGTACTCTTTTGCCTTTGCAGAATCGTTCTTCACCTTCCTGTAGTACTCGGAAAGGAAGAAGTCGATTTCCGACAGGGTAATGAGATAAACCGGGGTATCATATGTCAATGCCGGCTGGCAGAAAGCATCGTCCTTGTATTTGTCGGACACGCTCATGTTGTAGCCTGAAATGCTGCCCCAGAATTCGTCGTCGCCGTTCGTGAGGAAGAAACCGAAGATACGGAGATCACCATAGTCCAG
Source organism: uncultured Bacteroidia bacterium (assembly GCA_902766985.1). Lineage (GTDB taxonomy): Bacteria > Bacteroidota > Bacteroidia > Bacteroidales > UBA932 > Cryptobacteroides. Next base: position 3,521 of record CACXFP010000134.1, read on the forward strand.
CATGGCCCTTGAAAGAGCTACATTAAGGCCGACATTGGTCTGGGTGGATCCGAAACCGGAGTAGATTTCCTCCTGCCAGAAAGGATTGCCTTTGCCGGATGCTTTCTCTTTGAAACAGTTATCCTTATTCCAGGAAACGTCTTTCGTAGGGAAATTGCCTTCCTCTACCAGCGCGGTCAACTGTGAATCCACGTTGACCACAGCCCTCTCCCTCATAAGGAGTTTAAGCTTAAGGGCATTGGCAAACTTGACCCAGTTCTTGGCATCCTCTCCATTATAAAGGAGGTTTGTTGCAACGGCAGGGTTTTCGTCCACCTTTGAAAGGGCGTAGTCAAGTTCGGCAACGAGTCCGGCATAGACATCTACACCTTCGTCATATTTGGGATTCAGGTTCTCAAGGCCGAGGCCGAATTCCGTGTAAGCGGCTTCGCCATAAGCGTCAACAAGGGTCTGGAATGCGAATACCCTTATAACGGTAGCGGCAAGATAGGTGCCCCACTTGCCTTCTTCAGCGCCCTTGTCGCGGGCTACCGTGGCATTGGCGATTGCGCCCCTGTTGATATCGACATAGGCTGAGTTCGTACTGTTGGGTGCAACCTTGAACTGGCTGTATCCCACATAGTTGCTCGTACCGAAGAAGTGCGCGTAATGCTCGGAGAGATATCCTCCGATGATTCGGAGCACATCGCCGTATTTGGAACTCAGCGCCATCTCCGCAGCGGGGAAGGCCATGTCGGCAGTTGCCTGGCTCTCATCCGGGGAGTTGGGAGAATGGTTGATGTCAAGATAGTCCTTGCAAGAAGCGAGCGAGAGGACTGTGACTGCAGAAAGGATGTAAAGTATCTTTTTCATGATAAGTGTCCTCCTTAGAATTTGATGTTAAGATTGAAACCGTAAATGCGGCAGGAAGGGTTGACATAACTCTCGCCGAAGAGGCCGGATGTGTCGGTACCCTGGTTGGTGGACTCGGGATCGATGTAGATGTTGTTCTTGGCGGTCCAGAGGAAAGCATTGTTGACGAAAGCGGAAACCGCGATACCCCTGAAGGGGCCGGTCCATTTCTTGGGCAGGTTGTAGCTGATGGAAATGTTGCGGACCTTCACGAAATCCCTGTCGACGAAGTAGAACAGACGTCCCTGGTCTCCGCCGTAGTCGTCCATATAAGTCTGGAATGATTCGTTATTAAGGTAAATAGGGGTTGTGTTCTCGGAATAGGTGCCGTCTTCGTTCTTCACCACGGAGTTGGGGATGATGAATGGCTGACGGTCGTTGTAGGTGGTGATGGGGCCGTTTCCGGTGAAGGACATGATGTTCTTCGAACGGGAGAACATCTTGCCGCCCTTGCGGACGTCGAGCGATGCGCTCAGGGAGACGTTCTTATAAGTGAAGCTGGTGGTAAGACCGCCTGTCCACTTGTAGTTTGCGTCATAGCCGGTGGACTGGATCTCATCGCTCATGACGATATATCCGTTCTCGTCGACAATCACCTTGCCATCGTCGGTATAGGTAGGGACATAAGTCCAGTAGGTACCGAAGGGCTTGCCGACCTCCGCGTACATATAGACTACGTCCTTGGGCGAGCTGGTCGAATAGCCGTCGAGCTGGAGTTTTTCTCCGATGTCCTCAGGAAGGGACTTGACAAGGCTCCAGTTCTTTGCCCAGTTGACGGACAGATCCCAGCGGAAGTCCCTGGTCTGTACGGGAACGAAGTCAAAGAGGAGCTCGACTCCCCTGTTGCGGACGTCTCCTGCGTTGGAAATCATCGAGGAGTATCCGGTGGCGGACTCGGTGGAGATAGCGAAGATCTGGTCGGAGGTCATCCTGTTGTAATAGGCTGCGTCGATTCCGAAGCGGCCGCCGAAGAACTGCAGGTTGGTACCGACCTCGAACTCGGTGGTCATCTCAGGCTTCAGGCTGGGGCTTGTGATTGAATAGCCCCTGCGGAAAGCGTTGATTCCGTTTATAGGGAAAGCAGCGATTCCGGAGCCATATATACCGGCGAAAGAAGCCTGTGAGAAGACCGGATAAGTCTGATAGACACCTGCGTCGTTACCGGTGCGTCCGTAGGCGACCCTTACCTTACCGAAGGAAAGGATGTCGTTCTTGGGCAGCCAGTTGGTGAAGATTGCGCTGAGGGTTGCTCCGGGATAGAAATAGTTGTTCTTGTTCAACGGGAGGGTGGAGGACCAGTCGTTACGGGCGGTCAGCTCGAGGAACACGGTGTCTTCCCAGCCGAGGGTGACGTCGCCGAACAGTCCGACGAGACGTCTCTTGCTCTTGCTGTCGGAAATAGTCTGCTTGGTGTTACCGTTGGAGAGGTTCCAGAAGCCGGTATATATCGACAGGCCTTTGGTCTGCCCTACCATTTCCGTTCCGTAGCGCTCGTTTATGTTGAGTCCGAGGATTGCGTTGAGGCTCAGTTTGCCGTCCACGAAGTTGTTGTTGTAGTTGGCAAGGAAGTCGTGGTTGAACTCATAGCCACGATAGTAATCGCCATACACATAACCGTCGGCATTCATCTTGGCGGGAGAGTATCCGTTGTCATTCCACATATAGGCGAGATCGACATTGATCTGCGGCTCTCCTTCCTTGTAGTCGTAATCGCTGTAGTTGAAGCCGTAGCGGTAGGTGAATGTGACGTGCTCGATCGGAGTTACGTCGAGCTGGACCTTTCCGAAGATGTTCTTGCTGTCAGTGTTGGTGTAGCGGTTCTCGATGGCCCAGTAGGGGCTGGTGATACCGTAGGGAGTGTAGTATGCGGTAGGCGAGTTGAACTCTGCAGGGAGGTTCTTGAGGTCGACTACGGAGACGTCCCTGGCGAACTCATAGAGACCGTCGATCATGGACGTTCCCTGGAACTGGCCTATCGACTTGGTGTTGGAAGTGGAGAAATTCACCTGGGAGGAGAGTTTCAGCCAGCTGACAGGAGAATAACTGCTGCGGAAAGCAAGGGAGTTCCTCTTGTAGGTGTCCTTGTTGCCCGGGATGATACCGTTGTCGTTGGCATGGGAGTATGACAGGTAATATGTCATGGTCTGGTCCTCTGACACACCGCTGAGGGCGATGTTGTGCTTGTGGTCGATTCCGATGTCGAAGAAATCCTTGATGTTGTTCTTCTTGGCGGAGTATTCGTGGATAAGCTGCATTCCGTTCCAGATAGGACCGTAAACCTGCTGGCTGCCGTCGAAGCGGGGGCCCCAGGAACCGTTCTCGATGTAGGTCTGCTTTCCGTTCCATCCCTGTCCGAATTCGTTCTGGAACTTGGGGAGGTAGGAAACCTGGCGGAACTCAAGACCGCCGCTGTATTCGATGGAGAAGTTGCGCTCCAGGCCCTTCTTTCCCTGCTTGGTGGTGATGACGATCACACCGTTTGCCGCACGGGATCCGTAGAGGGCGGTAGCCGCAGCGCCTTTGAGGACTGTGAGGCTCTCAATGTCCTCGGTGGTGAGGCTGCCCATGCCGCCGACGACGATGCCGTCGATGACGTACAGAGGCTGGTTGCTGCCGGCGATGGAGCTGTAACCGCGGATGATGACGTTGGTCGCTGCGCCAGGGTCGGTGTTGGTGGCGGAAATCTGCAGACCGGCCACCTTACCGGCGAGTGCGTTGGTAACGTTGGTGGCATGGATGGGTGCGATGTCGTCGTTCTTCACCGTGGTGGCCGCGTAGCCGAGGGTCTTCTCGGAGCGGGTGATGCCCAAGGCGGTGACGACCGCCTCGTCAAGGGCGAGGGCATCGTCTTCCATGGTCACGTCCATGGTCTGGCCGGAAATCGTGACTTTCTGCGTCTTCATACCGATCATGTAGAAGGAAAGCGTCTGTCCGGACCTGGCGCTGATGGAGAACTTACCGTCGGCGCCGGTGGTGACACCGAGAGTAGTGCCTTCTACAGCAACGGAAACGCCCGCCACAGGCTCACCTTTTGAATCGGTGACTGTACCGGTAACCTTCCCGCTTTGTGCATAGGCAACCCCGCACAGGGCCACCAGAAGGCACGTCAGGAAAAGCTTGACTTTTTTCATAAGCTGATACATTAA
>CACXFP010000135.1 GCA_902766985.1 uncultured Bacteroidia bacterium
ATAACCAATAATAACCTTTTCATGATTTCTTTGTTTTTGTAAAGATAATACTTTTTCCACAACAAAAAAGAGGACGGCCCGTATGGACCGCCCTCCTGGAAATCGGAAGTTCCCTGGCTTATTCGGCTTTGCCGTTTGAACCGAGGACGTCGATGATCTTATGCATGTACAACTTCTTCATCTCGTCACGAGCGGGGCCGAGGTACTTGCGGGGATCGAACTCGCCGGGCTTGTCGTTGAAGACCTTGCGGATTGCCGCGGTCATCGCGAGACGGCTGTCGGAGTCGATGTTGATCTTGCAGACGGCGCTGCGGGAAGCCTCGCGGAGCTGCTCTTCGGGAATACCTACCGCGTCGGGGAGGTTACCGCCGTTGGCGTTGATGATGTCAACGTACTCCTGGGGAACGCTGGAGGAACCGTGGAGGACGATGGGGAAGCCGGGAAGCTTCTTCTCAATCTCATGAAGGACGTTGAAAGCGAGCGGGGGAGGAACCAGGCGGCCGGTCTTGGGGTCGCGGGTGCACTGCTCGGGGCGGAACTTGTATGCGCCGTGGCTGGTACCTACGGAGATGGCGAGGGAGTCGCAGCCTGTGCGCTTGCTGAAGTCGATAACCTCTTCAGGACGGGTATAGTGGGATTCCTCGGCGGAAACCTCATCCTCGACACCTGCGAGAACGCCGAGCTCGGCTTCTACGGTGACATCATACTGGTGGGCATAGTCGGCGACCTTCTTGGAGAGGGCGATATTCTCCTCGTAGGGCTTGCTGGAGGCGTCGATCATGACGGAAGAGAATCCCATGTCAACGCAGCTCTTGCAGAGTTCGAAGCTGTCGCCGTGGTCAAGATGGAGGCAGATCTGGGGGTGCTCCCATCCGAGTTCCTTTGCATACTCGACTGCACCCTGCGCCATGTAGCGGAGGAGGGTCTGGTTGGCGTAGTTGCGGGCTCCCTTGCTTACCTGGAGGATGACGGGAGACTTGGTCTCGGCAGCGGCCTGGATGATGGCCTGGAGCTGCTCCATGTTGTTGAAATTGAATGCGGGGATTGCATAACCGCCCTTGACGGCCTTTGCAAACATTTCCCTCGTGTTGACGAGGCCCAGTTCTTTGTAAGAAACCATTTATCTAAAATTTTAAAGAAATTTCATCCCGCAAATTTAATCATTTTCCCGATAAGTGATAACACTTAATTTTAATTATCTTTGCATCTGTTTCCAAACCATATGAATAATGGGTAACAAAGTCCTGATTTTCTCCGCTCCGTCGGGTTCCGGAAAAAGCACCATAGTGAACCATATCCTTGGCCTCCATCCCGAGGTCGAGTTCTCCGTTTCTGCAACATCGCGTCCACCCAGGGGACAGGAAAAGAACGGTGTTGAGTATTGGTTCCTCACGGAGGAAGAGTTCCGTGCCAAGGTCGCGGCCGACGAATTCGTCGAGCATGAGGAAGTCTATCCTGGACGTTTCTACGGAACGCTTAAATCCGAGGTGGAACGCATCTGGAACAAAGGCAACGTGATCATTTTCGACGTTGACGTGAAGGGCGGAGTGAACCTGAAGAATTATTTCGGCGACCAGGCCCTGTCCGTGTTCATCCAGGCGCCTTCGGTGGAAGTCCTCCGCCAGAGGCTGGTCAAACGTGGCACGGATTCCGCCGAGGAGATAGAAAAGAGGGTAGGGAAGGCCGCCGAGGAAATGGAGTATGCACCGCTGTTCGACCATGTGCTTGTCAATGATGACCTCTCCGCAGCTTTTGCGGAGGCCGAAGAGGTTGTGGATGAATTCCTTTCAAAATGAAAGTAGCAGTCTATTCCGGATCTTTCAATCCCCTGCACAGGGGGCATCAATCCATCATGGAATATCTTACCCGGGATGGACTCTTTGACATAGTATATCTGGTAGTTTCTCCAAAGAATCCGTTGAAGGAAGGGATCGATGCCGATTCGGGAAGGGCCAGGTTCGATGCTGCCGTCGACGCCGTTGCCCGCCATCCCGGGCTTAAGGTGTCCGTGGATGACATTGAACTCGGCATGGAGGCCCCCCAATATACCATCAGGACCCTTGACGCATTGAAAGAGAGGGAGCCGGAAAACAGTTTCACCCTGGTTATCGGTGCCGACAACCTCGCCCTTATCCGGCGGTGGCGGTCCTACAGACGGATATTGACGGAATACGGCGCAGTTGTCTATCCGCGTGAAGGATATGATATGGAAGCCTTAAGGGACGACCTCCTCGCAGAGTGCCGCCGCGCGCACCGTAAGTTATACAGGATAACCCTCCTGGACGCACCCCGGGTGGACATTTCCTCGACGGAAATCCGCGAAGGCCTCGCCTCCGGCCGCGACATGTCGGAGTGGCTGATGTAACTTTTGTCCGGTTGTTCGGGCATATCGTTTTGAACTAATTATCTGTTGACCAATGCATATCGAAACAGAAAGGAAATTCCTGGTCAGGAACGCTGCCTATAAGGAAGCGGCGGTTGGGAGCCATCATCTTGTCCAGGCATATATAGCGCACGAGAACGGACGTACGGTGAGGGTGAGGATTGCGGACGACAAGGGCATCCTTACCATCAAGGGGCCGAGCCTGGACGGCATCAGCCGCAAGGAGTGGGAAATGGAAATCCCCCTTCAGGATGCGTCCGACCTTATGGGGCTTTGCCAGAAAGGGAGCATCGACAAGACCAGATGGATCGTGCCGACCGGAAACGGACGGTTTTTCGAGGTGGATGAGTTCCACGGGGAAAACGAAGGCCTTGTCGTCGCCGAGATTGAGCTCGGAAGCGAGGAAGAAACTTTTTCCAGGCCGGAGTGGCTCGGGGAGGAGGTGACCGGCGACAAGCGTTATTACAATTCGTATCTTACCCTGGCTCCTTATAGCACATGGAAGGAATAATACAGGCAATCGAGGTTTTTGCCTTTATCACCGGTCTGGCCTATATAATACTCGAGATAGGCCAGAAGAATCTGATGTGGATCGTCGGAATCGCCACGGGAGCGGCCTGCGCCTTCAGTTTTGCCGTTCAGCACCTTTGGGCTTCTATGGCGCTGAATGTATATTATGTGTTCATTTCCATCTGGGGGCTGATCCAATGGAGGAAGGCCGGTGAAAAACTCGCCGGTACGGAGGCGGCCCCTGGAAGCATCCACCTCGCCCACCCCGACAGGAAAACGCTTTTTCTCAGCTTGTTCTTGTTCGTGGCTGGCACAGCCCTCCTCATCGCCGTCCTGGATATCCTGAATGATTCCGAGTCGGCCCTTGACGCAGTTGTGGCCGTCATGAGCGCCATCGGTACATGGTGGCTTGCCAAGTCCTGGCCACAGCAGTGGCTGGTGTGGATAGTCGCGGACGTGCTTTCCGCCATCCTCTGCCTTTCGTCAGGGATGTACTGGATGTCGGCGTTATACCTCGTCTATGCGCTCTCTGCCGTATATGGCTGGAGGCACTGGAAGAAGAGGGGAGTGTACGTAGAATGATTATTTCTTGATCTTCAGGGTCTCAAGGACGATCTTCTCCATTATCTGGTATCCGAAGAGGTTGGGGTGGACGTCATCCTTCCCAAGGGCCGCCTGCAATCCGTTGACCTCGTCCTTGAGGGCGCTGTGGTAGTCGATGTATTTGAAGTGGTTCTTGGCGGCATATGCCTTCAGCATGTTGTTGAGGGTGATGATGTCGTTTGAGCGGTCTCCCAGCTGTTTGCGCCAGCCGAAACTGGAGGCGGGAATGATGGAGCAGATTACGGGCTTTACCTTGTGCAGTTTGGCGATTTCGCACATGGAAACGATGTTGCCATAGGTGTCTTCAATGGCGATAGGTCCGTTGTTCTGGGCAAGGTCGTTGGTGCCGGCGAGGATGAGGACATATTTCGGGTGGAGGGCAAGGACATCCTTGCGGAAACGCACCAGCATCTCGCTGCTGGTCTGTCCGGATATGCCGCGGCCGATGAAATTGTTGTCTGCGAAGAACGAAGGGTCGTCATAGGCCCAGGCGTCGGTGATTGAATCACCCATGAAGACGGCAAGGGGTTTCCTGGCTCCGGCCTTCTGGGCCGCAATAACCTCCGCATTTGATTTGGCGTACCTGGAGAAATTGGCCCACTCCCATTCCTGGGCGTTTGCCGTGTGGGCGCATGACAGGCCGAGAAGGGCCGCAGCAACTACGATGAAGGTGATCTTTTTCATATCTTAGGATTTGTTGGTGACTGTTTCTGCAAATATAATCATTTAGTGGGGAATTTCAGTTATATTTGCAGATATGGAAGAAGGAAAAAAACTGATCGTAGAATGCGGCGCCACCAAGACGACGTGGTGCGTCGCGGGACCTGACGGAGAGGAACGGCGGATATATACCGGCGGGATAAACCTTTCCACCATGGGAGGGGAAACGATTGACGCCACGATTTCCGAGGCGGCCGGCACTCTTGCATGCAAAGCCGATGAGGTCCATTTCTATGCCGCCGGCCTGATAATGGGTGACGGCGGGAAAATGCCTCCGTCCGTGAAAGGTGTTGACGATGCCCTCCGCAGGCTCATGGGCGCTGGGAACATCGAATATGCTTCCGACCTGACAGCGGCGGCCAGGGCGCTTTTCGGCCACGGATCCGGGATAGCCGTCATCCTCGGGACTGGTTCCAACAGCGGATTCTATGACGGGAAAGGGATTGTCAGGTCTGTCCGTTCCGCCGGCTTCATCCTTGGGGACGAGGGCTCCGGGGCCTGCCTCGGCAAGCTTTTCATGGCGGATTTCCTCAAGGGACTGATGCCTGAGGAAGTTTCCAGGGAGTTCGCCCTAACCTTTTCCGTGGACTATTCCACGGTTGTGGCTAACGTCTACCACGGGTCGTCGCCTTCCGGGTACCTCGGCTCGTTCGCTCCATGGATAATGGAGAGGTACGGCAAGGACGGGTATGTGACCAGGCTCGTCGAAAGGAATATCAAGGACTTCATGGAAAGGGTTCTCCTCCAGTATGACATAGACCGTTACGAGGTAGGCGTGTCCGGAGGGTACGCAGCTGCGAACAGGGATGTCTTCGAACGTATCGGCGCCGGGTATGGGATCAGGTTCTCTTCTTTCCTGGATGATCCGATGGACGGTCTGGTTGAATATCATTCTGGGAAGAAATGAGTTCCGTTTATGAAAAATATCCCTCCAAGCTTCTGGAGAATGCCGTGGATGCCATAGGTTCCCTTCCGGGAATCGGATCCCGGAGCGCCCTGAGGCTTGCCTTGTATCTCCTGCGCCAGCCTTCGGAGAACGTCCACCATTTCACCGAAGCCATCGACGCCCTTCGCGACGGGGTCAGGTACTGCAGGAACTGCATGATGATCTCCGATTCCGACGAGTGTTCCATCTGCTCGGACAGGTCCAGGGACCGAAGGACGGTATGTGTGGTGGAAAATGTGAGGGATGTCATGAGCATAGAAGATACCGGACAGTACCATGGCCTGTATCATGTACTTGGTGGAATCATTTCTCCGATCAATGGGGTGGGGCCTTCCGACATCACCATAGACAGGCTTTCCGAAAGGGTGGCGGAGCTTGTGGCTGGGACGGACGATCCTCAGGACGTAGAAATAATAATGGCTCTCAGCGGTGATGTAGAGGGGGAGACTACCGCATTCTATATTTACAGGAAGATAGCCCCTTACGGGGTTAAAATCTCCACCTTGGCCAGGGGGCTCGGTTTCGGCGACGACTTGGAATACGCTGACGGTCTCACATTGGGCAGGTCGATAGTCAACCGCCAGATATTCAAGCCTTGATGGTATTGAAATGAAAAAAAGCTTCCGCAAGGGTTGATTATGAAAAAAATATCGTACTTTTGCGGACCGGACCGTCGTGGATCCGGAATGATTATGAAGTAATGACCATCCCTGGCGACTGGCAGGGAAAAACAGGAAAAGGCATGATCACAATCTTCTACAAAACCAACGGAAAGGTTATGGTTTCCCAGTCGGAAACATTTTTCGCGAACCTTCGCAGGGAAAATGTCCTTTGGATAGACCTTCTCGCCCCTTCCGGGGATGAGAAGCATGCCACGGAAGCCTTCCTCGACACCGAAATCCAGAGCCGCGCCCAGGCCGAGGAAATCGAGAGCTCCTCCCGTTTCTCAGAGACGGACAAGGCGGTTTTCGCCAACACCAACTTCCTCCTTCCCGGACCGGAGGAGTATTATATGGAGGCAGTCTCGTTCACCCTTGTAGGCCAGACGCTTACCACTCTAAGGGAAGTTCCGCTGCGCAGTTTTACCGAACTTCAGAGAAGGATCGAGGCCATGCCTAAGCAGTACGCCAACGGCTTTGCGGTCTTTGCCAGCATACTCGAGCAGAGGGTCGACCTCGATGCCGATATGATCGAGCTTATGTCCAAGGAGATAGCCCAGTACAGCAAGAGGGTCAACCAGCAGGAAGACATAAACGAGGATTTTCTGTTGGATATCAATCAGTTGCAGGAGAATACGATGCTTGTGCGCGAGAACATCGTGGACAAGCAGAGGCTCGTGTCGAACTTCCTCCGCAGCAACAAGTATCCCGCCGCCCTGGAAGGCCGGTTCAACGTCCTCCTGCAGGATATAACCTCCCTCATCAACCATACCGATTTCTCTTTCGAGAGGCTGGAATACCTGCAGGATACTGTCGTGGGTCTTATCAACCTTGAGCAGAACAAGATCATGAAGATATTCACCCTTGTTTCCCTGCTCCTGATGCCTCCGACCCTGGTCGCGAGTTTCTATGGCATGAACGTCGAACTCCCGCTGGCCGGAATCAAGCTGGCCTGGGTGATTATCGTGGGTATCATGATCATTTCCTTCGCCGTTGTACTGTATGTGTTCAAGAAGCGGCGGATGCTCTGATTTTTTGATTTTAAGTTTTGATAATCAGAAATATTTGTCTATTTTTGCTCGCCTTTTTCCGGCGGGCATTTTTTATCCTGTCCGTACGGGAAGTGCACAACATAATGTTTAACGTCCTAATTATTTAATTATCAATTATGGAAGAAGAAATCAAAAAAGCAGAGGAGCCTGTAGTGGAAGCCCCCAAGGCAGAAGCTCCCGCTGAAAAAGAAACCAGGAAGCCGGCCAACGCTTCGGTTGCACCCGAGGAGTTTGACTGGGAAGCTTTCGAGCGCGAAGAGGTCTATGACCCCAGCGAGAAGGAAAAGATCAAGGAAGCCTACGACCAGACCCTTTCCAAGGTTGTCGAGAACGAGGTCGTAGAGGGAGTCGTCACCGCCATCAACAAGAGGGAGGTCATCGTGAACATCGGTTACAAGAGCGAAGGCGTGATCGCAGCTCCCGAGTTCCGTTACAACCCTGAGCTCAAGGTGGGCGACACCGTCGAGGTTTACGTGGAGTCCGCTGAGGACAGGAAGGGACAGCTCCTTCTCTCCCACAAGAAAGCCCGCGCTCTCAAGTCCTGGGATAGGGTTAACGAGGCTTACGACAAGAACGAGGTTGTCAAGGGCTTCATCAAGACCCGCACCAAGGGCGGCATGATCGTGGATGTATTCGGAATCGAGGCCTTCCTCCCCGGATCCCAGATCGACATCAAGCCCATCCGTGACTACGACGTATTCGTAGATACCACCATGGACTTCAAGATTGTGAAAATCAATCAGGAA
>CACXFP010000136.1 GCA_902766985.1 uncultured Bacteroidia bacterium
CAGGGCATACATCGCTTCGGCCGGTGTCAACATCCTATATATCAACGGGGAAAAAATCGGGGACAGGATCCTTGACCCTGCCTTTACCCGCTTTGATAAACGGATTCTCTACACCACCTGGGACATTACTTCCTCCATCAGGGAAGGGGATAACGCCGTGGGTGTCATCCTCGGCAACACCTGGTATAACCACCAGCCGAAGGCGGCCTGGGACTATCATAAAGCCTACTGGAGGGCGCGCCCTACCTTCCGGATGGACATCAGGATAACCTACGAAGACGGGGAAACCGTCACTATCCCCACCGACACGTCATGGAAGTCCTTCTCCGACGGCCCCATAATCTACAACAACATCTACACCGGGGAGCGCTATGACGCCCGCAGGGAAATAAACGGCTGGAACGACTCCGGATTCGACGACAGCCTCTGGCACCAGGCAATGAGGAGGGAATCCCCCACCAGGAGACTTGAGGCCCAGGCGATGCACCCCTTGCGTCCCTGCCGCGAATACAGGACCGCAACCCTCAACAAGATAAACGACACAAGCTGGGTATATGACTTCGGACAGAACATGTCCGGCACCGTGGCCATATCGATAAAAGGCAAGGAAGGCACCGGCGTTGCCCTCCGCTATGGAGAAAGGATCTTCGGGGACGGCCATGTGGACCAGACCAACATCGACTACCACTATCGCGGAGACAAGCGGACCGAACCGTTCCAGACCGACAGTCTTTTCCTCGGCAAAAACGGCGTGGAATTCACTCCCCAGCTGAGCTATAAGGGTTTCAGGTACGTTCAGGTAAACTCCACCGCCCCCCTGTCTCTCGATAAAAACAGCCTTACGGCATATTTCGTCCACACTGATGTCCCTGAGGCGGGGAACCTTGAAGCCTCCTCCGATATGCTCGAAAAGATCGGGCAGGCGGCCAGGATGGCCTATCTGTCAAACCTGGTCGGCTATCCTACCGACTGCCCCCAGAGGGAAAAGAACGGCTGGACGGGAGACGCCCACATAGCCGTCGAGACAGGGCTCTACAACTTTGACGGATTCACCCTTTACGAAAAATGGATGTCCGACCACCGTGACGCGCAGCTTCCCAACGGAGTGCTTCCCGACATCATACCTACGGATGGCTGGGGATTGAACGGAGGTGAGGACAAGGGAGACAACGGCCTTGACTGGACAAGCACCATAGCCATCATCCCCTGGGAACTCTACCTCTTCTACGGCGACGACAAACCCCTTAGGGATTGCTATGAAAACATAAAGAGATACGTGGATTTCGCAACAGCCCACACTGACGGCCTCCTCTCCCACTGGGGCCGGGGCGACTGGGTGCCCGTGACGCAGAAATCCGATCCCACGCTCATCTTCTCAATCTTCCACTTCAACGACTGCAAGATCCTTTCCCGAGCCGCAGAACTGTGCGGCAAGACGGAAGACGCGGAATACTACGCCGAACTGGCAGAAAGGATCAGGAAGGCCATCAACGACGAATTCCTGGACCCTGAGACCGGAATATACGCCGACGGAATGCAGACCAGCCTCAGCATGCCGCTCTGCTTCGGAGTGGTCCCGGACGAGGCAAGGGCGAAGGTAGCCGCAAGGCTCGCCGAGATGGTCCGTGCCAACGGATACCACATCGACGCCGGGGTCCACGGGGCCAAGTATGTCCCTAATGCCCTGGCCATGAACGGCTACATCGACGAGGCCTACAGGATGGCCGTGCAGGACACATATCCCTCATGGGGATGGTGGATAGTCAACGGCAAGACCACATTTACGGAGAACTGGGATGTCGAGGCCTGCCGCGACATGTCCGACAACCACATCATGTACGGCGACATAGCCGCCTGGTTCTACAGGTGGATAGGAGGCATCCTGCCCGACCCGGACATGCCAGGATTCAAGAGGGTCGTCCTCAAGCCCGGTTTCCCCGATGGCCTTGACAGTTTTAGCTGCCACCATGACTCTCCCTACGGGAGAATCATCTCCGGATGGACCCGGTCAGGAGGGGTGATAACCTACAAGGTGACCATCCCGGCCAACAGCACCGGCCTTCTCTGGCTTCCCGGCTGCGAAGGTCCCGTAGAGATCACTTCAGGCAACCACAGATTCTCATTTAAACAATAGACAGTTATGGCCCTGTTGTCCAAATTCGTCATTTCGTCCGCCCTGCTTATTCCCATTTTCTTCCAGGGCTGCAAGCCTGCCACAAGAATCGAAGGCCTGAAGACCGAACATCTTGAAAATCCCTTGGGAATAGACAATCCGGCACCGAGGCTCTCCTGGAGGATGGAAGATTCACGGGAGGGAGCAGTGCAGACTTCATACAGGGTAGTCGTCGGCAAGGATAAAAGGGCCGTGGAGGACGGGAAAGGGGATGTCTGGGATAGCGGGACCATAGGGTCCGATGCCTGTCTGGTTACCTATGGCGGTATGCCCCTTGAGCCGTTTACGGAGTATTGGTGGAAAGTTTTTGCGGGTGACAGGGACGGTAAGGTGGTATCCTCGAAGGCATGTTCCTTCGAGATGGCCACGATGGGCCGATGGAGCCCTGACGGGCAATGGGTTGACGACGGGAAAGATATCGACTGGAAGCCTGCTCCGTATTTCAGGAAAGAATTCACCGTAGGAAAGAAGGTGAAATCCGCAAGGGCCTACATCGCATCCGCAGGATTCAACTCTTTGTATGTAAACGGGAAGAAAATCGGAGACCGGGTCCTCGATCCGGCTTTCACCACATTCGACAAGCACATCCTCTACACCGTTTGGGACATTACTCCCAATCTGGAGGAAGGCGTCAACGCCATAGGTGTAATCCTCGGGAACGGATGGTACAACCATCAGCCCAAAACATCCTGGGATTTCAATGTCGCATATTGGAGGAACCGTCCGGCATTCAGGATGGACGTAAGGATAACCTTCGAGGATGGCGAGACCGTAACCATCCCTACCGATACTTCATGGAAGGCATTTTCCGACGGTCCCCTCTATTATGACAACGTCTTCACCGGGGAACGTTACGATGCCCGAAAGGAAATGGAAGGCTGGAACCGGGCCGGATTCGATGACACAGGATGGGCCGCCGCCTGCTTCAGGGAATCGCCTACGGCAGCGCTGGTCGCCCAGGCGATCTGTCCCATCCGTTCATCCAGAGACATCAAGGCAGTATCAGTCAACAGGATAAACGATTCCTGCCGGATTTTTGACTTCGGACAGAATATGTCCGGAAACGTTACCGCTTCGATAAAAGGCAGGGCGGGAGTCAAAGTCAGCCTGCGCTACGGCGAACGTCTCTTCGAAAACGGTCTTCTGGACCAGACGAACATCAATCACCTCCTTGCGGAAGACCGCACCCTGGTACCGTTCCAGACCGACAGCCTCATATTAGGAGAAAACGGGGTGTGTTTCTCTCCTGAATTCAGTTACAAGGGTTTCCGTTATGTCCAGGTGAACTCATCCGAACCCATTGAACTTGATGCCGATTGCCTTATGGCTCATTTCGAGCACAGCGATGTCCCCGATGCCGGAAACGTCCGTAGCTCAAACGAACTTATTGAAAAACTTGAGAACGCTGCAAGGGCATCCTACCTGTCCAACCTGATGGGATATCCCACAGACTGTCCGCAGAGGGAGAAAAACGGCTGGACCGGAGACGCCCACATCGCCATTGAAACCGGCCTTTACAATTTCGATGCGTTCACAGTTTACGAAAAGTGGATGCAGGACCACCGCGACGTCCAACTTTCCAACGGAGTACTGCCCGACATCGTTCCCACCGCCGGCTGGGGATACGGAAGGCCCGAAGACGAATACCTTGGCTCCAACGGCCTGGACTGGACCAGTACCATTGCTCTTATTCCCTGGGAACTATATCTGTTCTACGGAGACATCAAGCCGCTTGCCGACTGTTACGACAGCATCAAGAAATATGTTGACTTCGCCACCACCCATACCGAGAACCTCCTGTCCTACTGGGGTCGGGGTGACTGGGTGCCTGTGACGAAGAAATCCAATCCCTGGCTCATTCACTCGTCTTTCCATTACATTGATTGCAAGATCCTGTCCAGGACGGCCGAGCTGCTCGGGAAGGAAGAGGATGCAAGATATTATGCCGGAATCGCGGAAATAACAAGGAACGCGATCAATGACAGATTCCTCGATCCCGAAACCGGAATCTATGCAGACGGGATGCAGACCAGCCAGGCACTGCCACTGTGCTTCGGGGTGGTTCCGGATGAAGCAAGGGCGAAGGTCGCCGCAAGGCTCGCTGAGACAGTCCACGCCGACGGATACCACATTGACGCAGGGGTACACGGAGCGAAAGCCGTTCCCAATGCCTTAGCCATGAACGGATTCACCGAAGAGGCATATAAGATGGCCGTCCAGGACACCTACCCCTCCTGGGGATGGTGGATCAAGAACGGACACACCACATTCATCGAAAACTGGGTGCTCGGGACTTCCGTGTATTCCGACAATCACATCATGTTTGGTGACATAGCAGCCTGGTTCTACAGGTGGATTGGAGGCATCCAGCCGGATCCCGAGATGCCAGGATTCAAAAGGGTCGTCCTCAAGCCCGG
>CACXFP010000137.1 GCA_902766985.1 uncultured Bacteroidia bacterium
AGGGCGGGGGTTTGGGGGTGGGGTAACGTAAAGGTGCGACCGCCGAAGGCGGCATCGCGCCCCAAAAAAGAAAGGGCCGGCGAATGCCGACCCGAATCTTTTTTGGGGTGCGATGTGGGGCTCGAACCCACGACAACCAGAACCACAATCTGGTGCTCTACCAACTGAACTAATCGCACCGTGTCAATTGATGGATTGCAAAGGTACGAAAAAAATCATTCGATGCAAATTCTTTCCGAAAAATTGAGAATATTCCCTATATTTGTCTGATTATGGGTGGGCGCTTCCCGGCGGCTGCCGGCATTTTTAACTTAGGATAATTTCTGAATATGGACATCAATACTAAAAGAGAAATCAAGTTCTCACTGGTTTACAGGGACATGTGGCAGTCTTCGGGAAGGTATACCCCGAGGGTTGACCAGCTCCTTGAAGTGGCCCCGGCCATCATTGACATGAAGTGCTTCGACCGCGTTGAGACCAACGGAGGCGCTTTCGAGCAGGTAAACCTCCTTTATGGAGAGAACCCGAACGTGGCCGTGCGCAAATGGACGGCGCCTTTCCACAAGGTCGGCATCCAGACCCACATGCTTGAGCGCGGACTGAACGCCCTCAGGATGAACCCGGTCCCTGCCGACGTCAGGGAACTGATGTATAAGGTCAAGAAGGCGCAGGGCACTGACATTTCCCGTTCCTTCTGCGCCCTCAACGACCCCAGGAACCTGAAAAGGTCGGTCATTTACGCCAAGAAAGGCGGAATGATCTCCCAGGTCGCCCTGTCCATCACCTGGTCTCCGGTCCACACCGTAGAATACTATATGGACATAGTGGACAAGGTGGTCGAATACGGGGCCGACGAGATCTGTCTCAAGGACATGGCCGGAATCGGCCGTCCTACCTCCCTCGGCCAGCTCGTGTATGAGATAAAGAAGAAATATCCCCATATCGTCATCCAGTATCACGGCCATACCGGCCCCGGATTCTCCCCCGCTTCCATGCTTGAAGTGGCCCGTGCCGGCGCCGATTACCTCGATGTTGCCGTAGAACCCCTTTCCTGGGGGAAGATACATCCGGACGTGATCACCATCCGCGAGATGATGAAGGCCGACGGCTTCCTCGTAAAGGATCTGGACATGGACGCATACATGGAAGTCCGCCGCCTCACTCAGAAGTTCATCGACGACTTCCTCGGCTACTGGATCAACCCTTCCAACTACATCATGTCCTCCCTCCTCGTAGGCTGCGGTCTCCCCGGAGGAATGATGGGATCGATGATGGCTGACCTCAAGGGCTTCCAGGGTGCGATCAACGCCGCAGAAAGGGCCCATGGACGTCCGGAAATGAGCCTTGACACCCTCATGGTGAAGTTGTTCCAGGAAGTGGAGTATGTATGGCCCCGCCTCGGGTATCCCCCGCTCGTGACCCCTTGCAGCCAGTACGTGAAGAACACCGCGCTGATGAACCTGCTGAACACCCTCAACGGCAAGCCTCGCTGGACCACCATCGACAAGGACACCTGGGGAATGATCCTCGGCAAGATGGGCACCTTGCCCGGACCACTGGCTCCCGAGATCGTGGAGTTGGCGAAGGAAAAAGGACTGGAATTCTACGACGGAGACCCTCAGGACATGTATCCCGACGAGTTGCCGCACTTCCGCCAGATGATGAAGGAAGAGGGCTGGGATGTCGGGGAAGACGAAGAGGAGCTCTTCGAATTCGCCATGCATGAGCGCCAGTACAGGGATTACAAGAGCGGAGTAGCCAAAGAGAGGTTCAACAAGGACCTGGCCGAGATGAAAGCCAAGGCCGGAGCCCCGATAGAAGTGGTACGCCCCGTGGTCGAAATGCCCAAGTTCGATGTCGAAGAATACACGAAACGCTATCCACATGCGGTTCCCGTACAGGCTCCCGCCAAGGGAAGCCTGGTCTGGCAGGTGGACGTGGATGACGACAGCGCTGCTCCCATCGCAGGCACGGCCGTGAAAGCCGGAGAGCCTGTGGGCTATGTGCAGACTTACTACGGAATGGAGGAACTCATTCCCGCCGTCACCGGAAGGGTTGTCGCCGTCACCGGCAAACAGGGCGACAAGGTAGCCAAGGGCGAAATCGTCGCTTTCATCCAGGAATAGCAGGATGACGGATCCTATCGGGCCGTCCGGCGAAAAAGCACGAAAGGAAGCTCTTTCGTGCTTTTTTCGTTGAAGACAGGCCGGAACAGGGTTGCGTGAAAGGCAGGAATTCGCTATCTTGCAGGAAACAACTTAAACTTTGGAAAACATGAAGATTAAAGATCTGTGCCTGGAAGACAGGCCCCGGGAGAAAATGCTCCGACACGGAGCTTCCTCCCTTTCGAATTCCGAACTCATAGCCATCCTTCTCCGCACCGGAACACGGGAGCGGAACGTCCTGGAGATTTCCTCCC
Organism: uncultured Bacteroidia bacterium; assembly: GCA_902766985.1. GTDB lineage: Bacteria > Bacteroidota > Bacteroidia > Bacteroidales > UBA932 > Cryptobacteroides. The sequence continues at coordinate 2,420 of CACXFP010000137.1, forward strand.
TCCTGCTGGCAGAAGCTGGCGGAAGCCTTCAAAGCCTGGCCTCGATGTCAGCCGACAGGCTCAGGCACACAGGGGGGATCGGGAACGGGAAGGCGGCTACCCTCGCGGCCGCGATGGAACTCGGGAAACGGTACGTCCTGGAGATAAAGGGGAACGACCGTCTCCCCATTAACTCACCAAGGGCCGTGTTCGACCTGATGATTCCGGAACTCCTGGGCTTGAAGGAGGAGCAAGCGTGGGTCCTCTACCTCAACAGGGCCAACCGCCTCATTGACAAGGAACGGATCAGCAACGGCGGCCTGGACAGCACCACCGTGGACAGCAAGGTCATTGTCCGCCACGCCCTTGACAAACATGCCGGAAGCGTCATCCTCGTCCACAACCATCCCTCGGGAAATCCGCATCCCGGGAGTAGCGACATCCAGCTTACCGGCCAGCTCCGCTCCGCACTTTCCACCTTCGACATTATCCTAACGGACCACGTGGTCATCACCGACCGGCAGTTCTACAGCTTTGCGGACGAAAGGATAGGAGAAGGGTTATAGGCATGATTTTTCGGATTGATTTCGGTTTTCTGAAATAAAAGGCTATATTTGTTTTTCGGATCAAGCATTCGAAAAACATGAAAGTCATCAACCTGGGCGAGACCAACTCCGTTGCCAACAACTTCATGGCGCAGATGCGCGACATCAAGGTCCAGAAGGACCCCCTGCGTTTCCGCACCAACCTTCGAAGACTAGGGAACATCTTCGCTTATGAAATAAGCAAGACACTGAAGTACAGCGAAAAAGAAGTTGTCACCCCGCTTGGTACCGCGACTGTTTCCACCTTCGACACCCCGATTGTCGCAGCCACCATCCTCCGGGCTGGAATTCCACTTCATGAAGGAATCATCGACGTCCTTGACGGCTGCGAGAGCGCTTTCATCGCCGCTTTCCGCAAATATGACAGGGGAGACGACTTCCACATCAACATCGAATACTGCACCTGCCCCGATATTTCAGGCAAGACCCTCATCCTTTCCGACACCATGCTGGCTACGGGAGCATCCATAGAAATCGCTTGGAACAGGCTGAAGGACCAGGGAGGCGACCCGGCCTACACCCACTTCGTCTGTCCCATCTCCAGCGTCTATGCGATAGAATTCCTGCAGAAGAGGCTTCCCAAGGAGGCCACGTTGTGGACCTGCGCCATCGACGAGGAGCTCACAAGCAAATCCTACATCGTCCCGGGGCTGGGCGATGCGGGCGACCTGGCTTTCGGAGCCAAGCTATAATTCCTTACGCAATCTGGCTTTTGGAATGTCCAGCACGTCGCGATACTTGGCGATGGTGCGGCGGGCAACCTTGTAGCCTCTCTTGTTCATCTCCATGACCAGCTGGTCATCCGTAAGAGGCTTGTGCTTGTCTTCGGCATCCACGCACTCGCGGAGCGCCTTCTTCAACTCACGGGTCGACACATCCTCGCCCTCTTCATTCTTCAATCCTTCGGAGAAGAAATACTTGAGGGGGTATATCCCGAAATGGGTTTCTATATACTTGGAATTCACCACCCTTGAGATGGTGGATATATCGAAACCCGTCTTCTCGGCTATATCCTTCAGGACCATGGGGCGGAGATTGGATTCGTCTCCGTCGAGAAAATAGTCGTGCTGATAGTCCAGGATGGCCTGCATAGTGCTCCTGAGGGTATTCTGCCTCTGCTTCAAAGCCTCGAGGAACCACTTGGCCGAATCCAGTTTCTGCTTCACGAATGTGGCTGCCTCCTTCTGCTCTCTGGAAGACGAACTGGTGGTCTCGCTCAGGATGCTGGCATATTTGCGGTTGACCCGGATCTCCGGAATGGAGAACCTGGGCATTGTAAGCTTCATCTCCCCATCCTCGATGTTGAGGACGAAGTCCGGGACGATCTGCTGGGCCTGGTCGTTGTAGGAGTCGTCTATCTGCCCCCCGGGCGAGGGATTTAGCTTCAGTATCCTGTTCATCGCAGCCTTCAGTTCCTCCTCCCCTATTCCCATCCGGCTCATTATCTTCTGGAAATGCCTGTTGGAAAAATCCTGGAAATGGTCCGTAAGAAGGATCGTGGCATTCTCGACCTCCGGAGTACGACGGGCCGCTTTCAGCTGAAGCAGCAGGCATTCCCTGAGATTCCTTGCGCCCACGCCCACAGGCTCGAACTCCTGGATGATCCGGAGCATCCTTTCAACCTCTTCAGCATCCGTCTCTATATTGGCCCTGAAGGCAAGGTCGTCCACCAGGCTCTCGATGTCACGGCGCAGGTATCCGTCCTCGTCCAGGCTTCCGATGATAAAGGCCGCGACGGCGTACTCATGTTTCGTCAGGTTCCTGAATCCGAGCTGGTCCATCAGGCTCTGGGTAAAACTCTCCTTGACGGAGAAGGTGTTGTACTGGGGCTTTTCGTCCTTGCCGTAATTGTTGACTCTCAGGCGGTAACCCGGAATGGAATCATCTTCGTTTATCTCATCGAGGGAAACGTCCTTGGGCTCGTCGTCTTCCTTCTCCGTGGGCTGGGGATCGTCAAGCACCGGATTGTCCTCAAGCTCGTCCTTAATGCGCTGCTCCAGTTCCTGGATGGGCAGCTCTATAAGCTTGATGGTCTGTATCTGAAGCGGAGATAGCTTCTGGGTCTGCTTGAGTTCCAGTCCTTGTTTGAGCATAGGCTAATTCTTTTGCCCAACAGGCCTCATTACGAGAACGGTGTCAGCCACGAACGAGTGCCTCTTGTCCACTACCGGATAATTGATCTTTTCTCTCACCACGAAAGAGGAAGGGAACTCATTCTTGATGGCGCTGAGCAGCTGGAGCGCTTCACTCCTGGTGCGGAAATCCCCCACCGTCACTTTGAAGAAGGGATTGGTGTATGTACGGTAGACCGCTGTACCGGGGTACATGCCCCTGAAACGGCCGGCGGCAGCCTCGGAAGCCCCTCGGGAATTCTGCTTGTTGTCGAAGAATATCCTCACCCGATAACCGTTCATGGTACGTGAAGGATTGTTGGCGATGGTCTTCAGCATGGCGTTCTGGACAGCCTGCGACTGATGGATGTTCACATCGGCCTTGTCGCCTTTGGACTTCTTGGGAAGGATGGAGAAAATGTTCTTCCCGGAAAGGGTGGAGTCCTGGGTGGCCGCAGGCCTGTACACCAGCGAATCCACGAGATTGTACCCTGAAGGCACGACAACGTCCTGGCCTTTGAGGGCCAAAGCGGAGGCCGCGAGGACCATTATGGATATCAGTATCTTTCTCATATCTTTTTCTGTTCAGGCTCCTTCCCCGTTTTGCTTTCCTTCATAAGTTCCTGAATATTCAAATCCTTGAATTTCAACGTCTTTCCCACGCCCTTCTTCAGCAGGACCTTGGCATTTATATCCGCTGTGAGTCCCTCCGTGCCCCCGCTCAACACACTTAGCAGGCGTGTGATGGAGACCCCTTCGGCCAGGGACGCTTCGCACGGCAGGTCATACACCCTGACGCTTTTCCTGGCGACATCGACGCCGTCCGACTTGAAAAAGATGAAATCCTCTCCCTTATACTTGATGACACCGTCCAGGTTCTGGATTCCGAAAGCGAAAGCAGGATTGTCGATTTCCAGGGCAAGCACGGCCCTGGCAGCCCTCAACCCCTTCGGAGTGAATGACTCCAGCCCGCAGGAATTGATTTTTATGTCCTTCACCTTCGAGCAGCCCGCCGCCGTCACAAGGCATGCGAGAACCAAAGGTAAGAGTCTGGTGATAATCTTTTTCATTCTGACAAAGATAAGAAAAAAATAGATATCCGTTCAAAAGTCCTATCTTTGCCTCGTCATACCGATTTGGAACATGGGGAAGAAAGTTTACATTGAGACATACGGATGCCAGATGAACGTGGCCGACACGGAAGTGATTTTCTCCATCCTGGAAAAGGAAGGATACGAAAGGACTTCCGAAATCGGTGCGGCAGACCTGATAATGGCCAACACCTGCTCGGTCAGGGACAACGCCGAACAGAGGATATGGGGAAGGATAGCCGTGTTCAACCAGGAGAAGGAAGCCCGTCCCGGAGTGATTGTCGGGATTCTCGGATGTATGGCTGAAAGGCTGAAGGACAGCCTCCTGGACACCAGGAAGGTAGATCTGGTGGCCGGTCCTGACGCCTATCGCCGGCTTCCCGAAATGCTCCGGAGCATAACCGGGGAAGGACCCCAGATCGACGTACGCCTTTCAAGGGACGAGACCTATGAGGACATAACCCCCGTAAGGACAGACAAGAACGGCGTCTCTGCCTTCATTTCCATAATGAGGGGATGCAACAACGTCTGCTCATACTGCGTCGTCCCATATACCAGGGGAGCCGAGCGCAGCCGCGACCCGCACACCATCGTCCGCGAGGCCTGCGACGTACATGATAAAGGCTACAAGGAAGTTACACTATTGGGACAGAATGTGGACTCCTACCTCTGGAAGGGTCCTGACGGGAGTTCCGTCAATTTCGCCGCCCTCCTGGAGATGGTGGCCGCCGTCGC
>CACXFP010000138.1 GCA_902766985.1 uncultured Bacteroidia bacterium
GGACGGCCCTTTTCATTCTTCCACGCAAGCAACCACCTTATTGTCAAATACCTCCACGAATCCCGAACTGATCTTCACGGAATCCTCCTTCTCCCCGGTCCTCCACCTGATTTCGCCCTTCGTCAAAGAAGACACAAGCGGAGCATGGTTGTACAGGACCTCGAAGGCGCCGGCGGAACCCGGAAGGAACACGCAGTCGACCTCCTTCTTTGCCAGAGTCTTCTCCGGCGAAAGTACTTCCAAAGATATTTTCCCGGTCCCGGACATATCAGCCTAACTCTTTTTTCCTGCCATTTCAAGGATCCTTTCTCCCTTGGCTATGGCATCTTCGATCGTACCCACATTCAGGAAGGCCTGCTCCGGCAGGTAATCCACCTCCCCGTCAAGTATCTTGTTGAACCCGTTGATGGTGTCCGCAATGCTGACCATCACGCCGGGTACACCCGTAAACTGTTCCGCCACGAAGAACGGCTGGGATAGAAACCTCTGCACCCTGCGGGCGCGGTTCACTGTAATCTTGTCCTCATCGGAAAGCTCGTCCATGCCGAGGATGGCTATAATATCCTGGAGTTCGGCGTTCTTCTGGAGGATCTGGACAACCCTGCGGGCCGTATCGTAATGCTCCTGCCCGACGATGTTCGGATCAAGGATCCTCGACGTGGATGCAAGGGGATCGACGGCGGGATATATTCCGAGTTCGGTTATCTTGCGGCTGAGGACGGTCGTAGCGTCGAGGTGGGAGAATGTGGTGGCAGGAGCCGGGTCGGTCAGGTCGTCGGCGGGCACATAGACGGCCTGCACGGAAGTGATGGACCCGTTCTTGGTGGATGTGATCCTCTCCTGCATCTGTCCCATTTCGGTGGCAAGGGTCGGCTGGTATCCCACGGCGGAGGGCTGGCGACCCAGAAGGGCGCTCACTTCCGAACCCGCCTGTGTGAAACGGAAAATATTGTCAATGAAAAGGAGGATGTCCTTCGGGCCGTCCCCGGCAGCGCTGTCGCGGAAGGATTCGGCAAGGGTAAGGCCGCTGAGAGCCACGCTGGAGCGGGCTCCGGGAGGCTCGTTCATCTGGCCGAACACCATGGAAACCTGGGACTTGGCAAGCTGTTCACGGTCGACCTTAGAAAGGTCCCACCGCCCCTCTTCCATTCCGGCCACGAATTCATCCCCATATTTTATCACGTTCGACTCGATCATCTCACGGAGAAGGTCGTTGCCTTCACGTGTCCTTTCACCGACTCCGGCGAAAATGGAGAAACCTCCCAGGCCCTTGGCTATATTGTTGATGAGCTCCTTGATGAGCACGGTCTTGCCTACTCCGGCGCCGCCGAAGAGTCCGATCTTGCCTCCCTTCAGGTAAGGCTCGAGAAGGTCGATGACCTTGATGCCGGTGTACAGGACTTCCTGAGTGGTTGTAAGGTCCTCGAATTTAGGAGGTTCCCTGTGGATGGGAAGGGAGCCGGTCCGGTCCAGGGGACCGAGGCCGTCGATGGGTTCCCCGGTGACGTTCATCACCCTGCCCCTTATCTGGGCGCCGACCGGCATGGAGATCGGAGCCGCCGTATTCACGGCTTCCATACCCCTGTGAAGGCCGTCCGTGCTGTCCATGGCAACGCAACGGACGGTATCTTCGCCAATATGCTGCTGGACCTCTATTACTAGGTCGCGGCCATCCGGTCTTTTGACTGTCAGGGCATCATGTATGCCGGGAAGATCCTTTGAAGCCCCCTCCTGGAGAAGGTCGAAGTGGACATCGACCACCGGGCCTATTATCTGTGCTATCTGTCCTTTGAGAAGTGACATGCTTTTTCTTTTATCTGAATTACAAATTTGTGGAAAAATCCCCACGAAAACAAATCGTGAATATGTATTATCGCCGGAATTTTTGTTATTTTTGCACGATTTGAGGTTTAACGACAGTAATTATCAATTTAATCTTTATAAAAAAATGAGAATCGTAAGAGTAACAGGCAGGGAGATCCTTGATTCAAGAGGAAACCCTACAATCGAATGCGAAGTTGAACTCGAAAGCGGCGTCATCGGCGTAGCATCTGTACCTTCAGGAGCTTCCACCGGAGAGAACGAAGCCCTCGAACTCCGTGACGGAGACCCCAAGCGTTATGGCGGAAAGGGTGTCCTCAAGGCTGTCGCCAACATCAACGAAAAGATCGCTCCCGCAATCATCGGCATGTGCGCCCTCGAGCAGAGAGCTATAGACAAGACCATGATCGAGCTTGACGGCACCGCTACCAAGAGCAACCTCGGCGCCAACGCCATCCTCGGCGTTTCCCTCGCTGTAGCTCACGCAGCAGCCAACTACCTCGACATTCCTCTTTACAGATACATCGGCGGCACCAACGGACACGTCCTCCCCGTCCCCATGATGAACATCATCAACGGCGGAGCGCACTCCGACGCCCCCATCGCTTTCCAGGAATTCATGATCCGTCCCGTCGGAGCTTGCTGCGAGGCTGAAGCTGTCCGCATCGGCGCAGAAGTGTTCCACGCCCTCCAGAAGGTTCTCAAGGGCCGCGGACTCAGCACCGCAGTCGGTGACGAAGGCGGTTTCGCTCCTTCTCTCAACGGTATCGACGACGCTCTCGACTGCATCATCGAGGCTATCAAGAAGGCCGGTTACGAGCCCGGAAAGGACGTCACCATCGCAATGGACTGCGCCGCTTCCGAGTTCTGCGTCAAGGAAGGCGACACCTTCTACTATGACTACAAGCAGCTTAAGGACGGCAAGAAGAAGGATCCCAACGGAAAGAAGCTCACCTCCGAGGAGCAGATCGCTTATCTCGAGCAGCTCATCACCAAGTATCCCATCGACTCCATCGAGGACGGCCTCAGCGAGGAAGACTGGGAAGGCTGGGTCAA
>CACXFP010000139.1 GCA_902766985.1 uncultured Bacteroidia bacterium
GCTTAACGATATGAATAATAGAACTTGCATAACTTGGCAAGTCGTTGATATTCAATTAGTTATATGCAATTATTTCCCGATGCAGAACTTGCTGAATATATTACCCAGGATTTCATCGGTGGAGACATGGCCGGTGATGGAGCCGATATGCCAGAGGGATTGGCGGAGATCCTCGGAAAGGAGGTCGGGGGAAAGGCGGGCTTCGATGCCTCTTCGGACGCGCTTGAGAGAATCGTATGATGATGCGAGTGAGTTGTAATGACGGAGGTTTGAAACGACCGTTTCTTCTCCGGTAGAGACAATCCCAGTTCCGATTTCGACCAGATTCTTGATCAAAAAATCAATTCCTTCACCAGTTTTGGCAGAAATCGATAAAATCGAACTAATTATTTTATTATCAACTTCAGAAACAATAATGTTATTTATTGTAACTTTTTTGTTAGGGTCTATTTTGTCTGCCTTATTCAGCAAAATCACCAACTTCTGTGCATTTGGGTTGAAATGAGATATAATGCCATTTAGACCATTTCGGATTTCTTCTTCGGAAGACGAAGAATCCAACATCCCCAGCACTATTTCAGCTCCTGAAAGCTTGTGGAGCGTCCGCTCGATTCCCATTTTTTCTATGGTGTCCGACGATTCCCTGATGCCTGCAGTGTCGATGAAGCGGAAGGGGAGTCCTCCAAGATTAACCATTTCTTCAATTGTATCCCTCGTCGTTCCGGCAACAGGCGAGACGATTGCCCTGTCTTCTCCGAGCAGGGCGTTGAGTAAAGTGCTCTTGCCGGCATTCACAGGGCCTGCTATGGCTACCGGGATCCCGTTTTTCAAGGCATTCCCGGCCTTAAAGGATTCCATCAGGGAAGAGATGTGCTCAAGTGTGTCATCGACAAGCGCTTTCAGCTGGTATCTGTCCGCGAATTCCACGTCTTCCTCGGAAAAATCCAGCTCAAGTTCCATGAGCGCTGCGATTTCTACGAGCTTTTCCCTGAGCCCTTCCAACTTGTTGGAGTAGCCGCCCCTCAATTGATTCATCGCGACTTTGTGGGAGGCCTTTCCTGATGAGGAAATCAGATCTGCAACAGCCTCTGCCTGAGCCAGGTCAAGCTTGCCATTTAAAAAAGCCCTTCCGGTAAATTCCCCAGGTCCTGCCATCCTGGCCCCATTCTCACAGAGGATTCTCAGTATCTCTTCCACGATGTATTTGGAGGCATGGCATGTAATCTCTGCCGAATCTTCTCCCGTATAGGAATGAGGATTGCGGAATATCGCGACCATGACTTCATCGAGAAGGTCTTCGCCGGAAAACACCCGGCCGAACTTTATTATCCCTCCTTTGCTTGAAGATGCGTTGCCGGCGGCAAATCTTACCACTCTGTCAACAACTTCGAGACAGCCGGCCCCGCTGATTCGCACAATAGATATGGCGCCGGTACCGGGCACAGTGGCCGGAGCTGCAATGATTCCTTCTGGATCCAAGAACATTTTATACGAAATCTTATGCCACGAAATTACTATTTTTTATTAAATTTGGCCAATTAAAACGGACATGGACAAAAAACTTGGTGCAGTTCTGCGGCTGGCAAACGGAACGGAGTTCCGGGGCTGGTCCTTTGGTTATGACAAGGCCTGTGATGGCGAGGTCGTTTTCTCGACAGCGATGGTGGGGTATCCGGAAAGTCTTACGGATCCATCTTATTCCGGTCAGATACTGTGTGTTACATATCCTCTTATAGGTAATTACGGTGTTCCGGCAGACGGTTTGGACGAGAGGGGAATCTCGCGCAATTTCGAGTCTGGGAATATATGGGTCCGGGGTCTGGTAATCAGCGAGTATTCTGAGGATTACAGCCACTGGGACGCCGTCAGGAGCCTTGGGGACTGGATGAAACAGAACCGCATACCCGGAATCTACGGGGTAGATACGAGGGAAATCACCAAATACCTTAGGGACAAGGGGTCCATGCTTGGAATGATCGTCCCTGACGGGGTGGATAAGGATTTCCCCGTCGATGACCCGAATCTTGAGAACCAGATTGCCAAGGTGAGCTGTTCGGAAATAACTGAATACGGGTCCGGAGAGAAGACTGTGGTCCTCGTCGATTGCGGAGTCAAGCATAATATCCTCAGATGCTTCGTGGAAAGGGGGATCAAGGTAGTAAGAGTACCATGGGATTATGATTTTACCGGCATGGAGTATGACGGTCTTTTTATTTCCAACGGTCCCGGAAACCCTGAATTCTGCAACAAGACCGTGGCGCATCTGAGAAAAGCAATGAAATCGGAAAGGCCCGCGTTCGGTATCTGCATGGGCAACCAGCTTCTTGCCAGGGCGGCCGGAGCAAGCACCTATAAACTCAAGTACGGGCACAGGAGCCACAA
>CACXFP010000140.1 GCA_902766985.1 uncultured Bacteroidia bacterium
GACCTGCGTCCTCTTCGGAGACGGGGCCGGAGCCGTAGTACTCACTGACGGAGACAACATCAAAGGAATCAACCTGCACGCAGAGCCCTCACCGGACAAGATCTGGCAGAAACGGGCCCTTGAACCCACCCCTTACGTAAACAAGGAAGAAATCACGGTCCCTCTCCAGATGAAGGGGCGCGACGTGTTCCGTTTTGCCGTAAACGCATCTACCACTCAGGTTGAAGCACTGCTGGACGAATGCGGAATGACCAAGGACCAGGTAAGCTATTACATGGTCCATCAGGCCAATGCCAGAATTATCGACGCCATCAAACAGTATATGGCGGAACCGGATGAAAAATTCCCCACCAACATTGCCGATCACGGCAATTCATCCTCCGCATCCTGCACCATCCTGTTGGACGAGACCGTCCGCAAAGGAATCATCAAGAAAGGGGACATCCTGGTTTTCAGCGCCTTCGGAGCCGGTCTCCTCTCCGCTGCAGCCATCCTCGAATGGTAATTTTTCCCGTAAAGGACCATTTTCAAAGGAATTATATTATTTTTGCACACTTGAACCAATAAAGAACCAAGCGAATTGCTCATGGAAAACAAAAGAGTGGTAATCACCGGAATGGGAATCATTTCCCCCGTAGGGAACGACATACCGACCTTCTGGAACAATCTCATCAACGGATATTGCGGGATCGATTATATCAATGACTTCCCCACAGAGAACCTTCCCGTCAGGATTGCGGGCAAGATCAAGGATTTCCATCCCGAAGACTATGACATGGACAAGCCCTTCGTCCGCAAACAGGACCTCTTCACACAGTACGGGATGGCAGCCGCATGGCAGGCCGTAAAACAGTCCGGACTCGTGAGCGAAGGCGAAGGAAAGAACATAGACCCCTTCAGGTTCGGCGTCTACGTCGGCTCGGGAATCGGCGGTTTCGAAGTCCAGTACCGCGAGACAGCCAAGATGATCGACGACCCTTCCGGCCAGTGGATATCCCCCCTGTTCATCCCCACGATGATTTCCAACATCGCTGCCGGGCACATCGCCATCAAGCACCACGCTGAAGGCCCCTGCCTCGACATAGTCACGGCATGCGCAACCTCCTCCCACTGCCTCGGAGAAGCCTTCAGGGCCATCCGTCACGGGTATGCCGACGCTATCATAGCAGGTGGCTGCGAGAATGCGACCATCCCTCTTGGAATCGCAGGGTTCGCCAATGCCAAGGCCCTTTCCAGGGCGGAAGACCCCAAATACGCATCCCTGCCCTTCAACCTCAACCGCAAGGGATTCGTGATGGGTGACGGATCCGGCATCCTCGTCCTTGAAGAGTATGAGCACGCCGTTGCAAGGGGCGCGACCATCCTCGGCGAGATGGTAGGATACGGCAACACCTGCGACGCGTACCATCCCACGGCACCCAGGCCGGACGGATCCACCCAGGCCAAGAGCATCTCCCTCGCCCTTGAGGAAGCAGGATTCGACGAGAAGAAAGACAACCTTTACATCAACGCCCACGGCACCGGAACCCACCTCAATGACGTGGCCGAAACCACCGCATACAAGGTTGCCCTCGGCGATTTCGCATACAAGGCGCACATCAGCTCCATAAAGTCCATGACCGGACACATGTTCGGTGCGGCCGGTGCGGCCGAAGCCATCGCCACCGTCCTGGCGCTTAAGGAGGGCATCATCCCTCCCACCATCAACCTGGACTGCCCCGATCCCGAGTGCGACCTGGACTACACCCCCAACGTCGCCCTCAAGAGCGACATAACCCTCGGAATCTCCGATTCCCTCGGTTTCGGAGGCCACAACGCATGCGTGGCTTTCCGCCGATATGAATAATAGGAAAAGGATATGAACAAAGACGAAATTAAGAAATTCCTTCCCCATAGGGAACCGATGCTTCTGATCGAGGAAGCCGTCATCGACGCCGACGGCACCGCTCACGCCAAATACACGGTCAAGGAAGACGAGTTCTTCACCAGGGGCCATTTCCCCGGAAATCCCATCGTGCCGGGCGTCATCCTCTGCGAGATCATGGCACAAAGCTGCTCGATCATCGTCAAGGACGAGATTCCCGGAAACATGACCCTCTACGCCGGACTCGACAAGGTAAGGTTCAAGAATTCGGTAAAGCCCGGTGACGTATGTGAAGTAACGGCAAAGCTCAACGACCGCAGGGGCACAGGAGCTACAACTATGTTCTTCTGCAGCGCCAAGCTGGAAGTTGACGGGAAGCTCTGCTGCAAAGGCGAGCTCACTTTCGTCCTGAAGCCGCTGCCCTGACAGATAAAAGATCAATGACAGCTATATGAAAGATTTTGTCAAAATGGTGCTGGCCGTAATGACCGGCATCTTTCTTATGGGAATCCTCGGATTCTTCATGTTCATAACCTTCATCGGCAGCCTTGCGGCCGCAGGCAGCGTCAAGCCCGCCCTTCCCCGCACCGGAGTCCTTGAAATCGACATGTCGGTCGTTTCGGTGTCCGACCAGGGGCAGCCAGCCGACCCGATGTCCGTCATACAGAGCGGCAGCATCAACGAAACCATCACGCTTTGGAGCGCCGTTCAGGCGATAAACAACGCGGCCTCCGATCCAGGCGTCAAATTCATCTATCTCAAGCCTGACGGAGGCTCTGCCAGCATCACCCAGCTCCAGGAAATAAGGACAGCCCTGCTGAATTTCCGCTCCAGCGGGAAGCCGGTCATTTCCTATATCGAGAATCCCTCCACCGGAAGCTACTACCTCGCTACAGCCGCCGACAAGGTCTTCATGACATCCCACCCGGGCGGAAGCAACATGGTCACGGGAATCGGCAGCCAGATGATCTTCCTCGGAGACCTCCTGGACAAGTTCCAGGTGAATGTCCAGCTCATCAGGCACGGCAAATACAAGAGCGCAGGAGAGATGTTCACACGCAGCGAGGCCTCGCCCGAGAATCTGGAGCAGAACCAGGTGATGGTGAATTCCATGTGGAAAAGCATCTCTTCCGAGATCTGCAAGAGCAGGGGGATATCGGAAGATTATCTCAACTCTTCCATCGACAATCTCGAGCTCAACCTCCCCGAAGACTTCCTCTCCCATTCCCTCGTGGACGGACTGCTCACCAAGGACGAACTGAAATCGAAGCTCGCAACCTATTTCATGGCAGACGATTTCTCGAAGGTCCGCCTGATAGGTTTCAACGACTACGTCAAGGCAAAGGTCTTCCCCAACCTCCGGGCCAGGAAGAAGATCGCCATCATCTATGCTGAAGGGGAAATCGTGGACGGGACAGATCCGCGCCAGGTTTCAGGTGACGCATTCTCAAGGATGATTTCCGCTGTCCGGGCCGACTCGACCGTGAAGGCCGTCGTGCTAAGGGTGAATTCTCCCGGAGGCAGCGTTATCGGCTCCGACAAGATCCGTGACGAGATTGCCCTTACGCAGAAGTGCAAACCGGTCATTGCTTCGTACGGCGATTATGCAGCATCCGGAGGATATTGGATTTCAAGCGCTTGCGACAAGATTTTCTCCAATTCCACCACCCTTACCGGTTCCATTGGAGTCTTCGGAATGATTCCGGACCTGAGCAGGACCATCAAGAACGTGGCCCACGTCAACATAACTTCGGTCACTTCCAACAAGCACGGAGACATGTATTCCCTCATGCGGCCATTCGACAAGGACGAGAACGCATTCATGCAGGCCTCGATCGAGGATGTATATGAGAAGTTCGTCTCCTTGGTGGCTGAGGGCAGGAACAAGACGAAGGAATATGTGGATTCCATAGCCCAGGGCCGCGTATGGACAGGAGACGATGCCCTCAGGCTCGGTCTGGTCGATGAAATAGGCACCCTAGAAAACGCCCTTCACTATGCTGCATCCGTCGCCAGCCCCACGGCCGACCCTTCTCTCGACTCGTGGCAGGTCGTGGAGTATCCCGCACAGATGACCTTCATGCAGATGCTCCTCGCTTCGATGGGAAACATGCAGGAAGAGCCCTATGTCCTGGCAGGTAAGGATTTCAGGAATACGGTGAAGGCCGTAAAGGACTGGTCCAAAGCCTGGGAAAAGGACGGGGACGGCAACCTGATCTTTGCCAGGATGCCTTATGAAATGAGAATCAGATAATCTTTATCTCGGTCACCATCACAGTGGTGTCCGTGACCTTCACTGAGTCGTCGATCCTCTCGCCGAGGATGCCGTCGACGCGGGAGCCGGAATGAGCGATCACTCCGGCTTTTCCTTTGCCCAGAAGGCCCTTCTTCCCATCGGAGAAAATATCGCTGAGTTTGCGGCGTCCCCTCATCCCCAGAGGGACCATCCAGTCACCGTCGTTCCACGAACGGACTATGAAAGGGAACCTGAAGACCCCGGAATCGAATACAAGGGTTCCGGCAGGCCGTTTGGGATCCTCGCCCATGAGCCAGGGGCGGACTGAGACCCGGAATTGCACGTCGCCGAACCTGTATTCACCAGGCCCCTCCACCACGGTAACGGCCTTTTCCTCCCTTACCTTCACGCTCCCGTCAACCACGGTGATGTCATTGGGAGACAGCACGGCCTTGGCGGAAGGGCTGCAGAATACGCGGCCACCGAAATTCAGGGGATCCGCAACCGACCTGGCAAGGGCAGATATAGTTTCTGAGGAAAAACCGAACGGTTCGAGAAAGCGGAAAAGGACGTACTCCCAATTCGGATCGGAGGTAAGGGCGCCGAGGGTCAACTTGAGCAATTCCTTTCCGGAAGTCTCTTCGGATATACTCGGGCGGACCGCTTCGAAATAACTGTCCGCCACGGAGTTGACCTGTGAGAAATAGCCGGTCTCCGCGCTGAATGTCTTGATGAAGGATGGGTTTATCCTTGAAAAGACCGGGAAAACCTCGTTCCTTATCATGTTGCGTTTATACTTTGATTCCGAATTAGTCCTGTCCTCGTGAAAGCCGATGCCGTGACTGGCGGCGTAACCCTCGATCTCCTCGCGGGAAAAAGACAGCAGCGGTCTGAAGAGGGTGACCCCGCAACCTTCGACAGGGACGGCGGACACTTGCCTGATACCCTGTAACCCCCTGGATCCCGTCCCCCGGAGAAGATTGAGTATCAGAGTCTCTGCGTTGTCGTTGGCATTATGGGCGACGACAACGGCATCGAAGCTCTCCCTGGAACAGATTTCCGCGAAAAAGGAATACCTGAGATCCCTCGCAGCCATCTCGATACTGATGCCGCGCCCGGAAGCGTAGCCTACGGTATCGAAGCCCCTGGCGAAAAGCCTGGCTCCATTGGATTCGCACCAGGAAGATACAAGCTCCTCGTCCGAATCGCTTTCTTCTCCCCTCAGGCGGAAATTGCAATGTGCGACGGCAAAGAAAGGACGCAGGGCGGAGGCTGCGAACAGATCCGCCATCACCATGGAATCAACGCCCCCGCTCACGGCCAGCAGGAATCTGGGTCCCGCCTTGCCGAGGGAGGAGGAAAAGTTCCCCAAGATAGCGTCGAAACGCTGTTGCATCAGTCTTTCTTGCTCGCGAACGTGTAAGTGAAGCCAAAGGCGAAGTTCTCCATGAACTGGACCCTGCGACGTCCGTCGGGATATTTGTCAACATCCTTCTCCTGGACGATATACACCGTGTCGTCATAGATGAGGTTGGTGGTGAAGTTCAGGGAGAAGTACTTGGCGACCTTCCAGAAGAGCCTGGTATCCCAGTTCACCCTGACATTCTGGGGTTTACGGAGATAGTCAGAGAAGAGGAGCAGGTGGGTGGTGGCTGTAAAGTTGTCATTGACCTGCATCTTGGCATCGAGGGTCAGCTGGGCACCGAATTCAAACCTCCCAGGGTAGAAATACTTTCCGATGGCCTCCCCCTTGAGCACGTAGTTGTCATAGGTGGCGGAGGCGGCTTCGTTGTAGGCCTCTAGTTCGGAGTCACTCAGGTTTTTCTTGAGTTTCATGCCGTAGGTAGGACGGAGCGCCTCCCTGGAAACGATCGTGAAACCTCCCGTGAGCGGCGCGAAGTTTACGGTAAGCCATTTGTTGGGCACCCAGTCGATACCAAGTCCAAGGTTCACGATCGCAGGGGAAAGGAATCCGGACTTGAGAAGCCTGGCATCACGCCATTCCTTCCTTGAGGGCTCCTCACCTGAGATATTGGTCGGGGTCGGATAGGTGAAGCCGTTGGAGAACTGGTTCTGGAAGGTAAACTTAGCCGAATAGCTCATCTTTGCCGTAGCCTTGTAACCGGCCGTGCTCTCGAACAGCAGGCGGTCCGTATTCTTCTGGATTATGGGCTTGTCCTCGGAATACAGGAAACCATAGTCTATCTGGAGACGGTTCTTCCAGATAAACTTGTCCTTGGCATAATTGGCGTTGGCGTCAAGATAGGATTTCAGGACCACGTTGTTGTATCCTCCCTTGGCCCAGTTGGTATATCCCGTCTGGATGAAATTGATGTTTGTGGTGAGAGTATTGGTCCAATAGTTGGGCTTGGGCGCCTCGACCGTGACCTGAGGAGCACTGGAAATGGCCTTGGCGGCTTCTTCCGCCGCTTTCTGGGCATCTTCCTGCGCAAAAGCCGGGACGCCGAGTAGCGCCGCAGCCGTCA
>CACXFP010000141.1 GCA_902766985.1 uncultured Bacteroidia bacterium
AAGGCTAAGCGTGAGAGCCTGAGGTTCGCTGGTCCCGCGATAGCCAGGCCGCAGGTCTTCATTCCCGTTTTTCCGGGAACCAACTGCGATTATGACACGGCGAAGGCTTACAGGGCGGCCGGAGCCGAGACCAGGTTCGGAGTGTTCCGCAACCTTTCGGGAGACGATATCCTGCGTTCAATCGATGAGATGGCGGAGAACATCTCCAGTTGCCAGATCCTTTCCCTTTGCGGAGGATTTTCCGCCGGCGACGAGCCCGACGGAAGCGGCAAGTTCATAGCAAATGTCCTTGGCAACGAGAAGATTTCCTCAGCGATCCAGGACCTGCTTTCCCGTGGCGGCCTTATCCTGGGAATCTGCAACGGTTTCCAGGCCCTGGTGAAGTCCGGGCTCCTGCCTTACGGAAAGACCGGATGCGTGACGCCGGATTCCCCAACGCTTTTCCGCAATGATGTCAACCGTCACGTTTCAACGATGGTTACAACCCGTCTGGCTACGGTTAATTCCCCTTGGCTTGCCGGGATGAACATCGGAGACGAATTCACCATCCCCGTAAGCCACGGAGAGGGCAAGTTCGTTGTCAAGGAAGAACTCGCCAGGGAACTGTTTGCAAACGGTCAGGTCGCTTTCCAGTATGTCGATCCCATCGACGAGAACGTCACCATGACCTCTCCCGACAACCCCAACGGATCCTGGTATGCCATTGAGGGGATAATCTCCCGTGACGGCCGGATACTCGGCAAGATGGGTCACTCGGAAAGGTATGAAAAGAACCTGTTCAAGAACATACAGGATGAGATGGACCTGCCCCTGTACAGGAATGCGGTCCGTTATTTCAAAGGAGAATAATTAATTAGATAGATATGGCAGTCGATTACGAAAAAGCAGGTGTAAGCCTCGAGGCGGGCTATGATGTCGTCAGGAGGATAAAGAAGCACGTGGCTTCTACGGCCCGGCCCGGAGTGATGGGTAATATCGGGGCTTTCGGCGGAATGTTCGACCTCTCTTCGCTGAATTACAGGGAGCCTGTCCTGGTGAGTGGTACCGACGGTGTAGGAACCAAGCTTAAGATCGCGTTTGCGATGGACAAGCATGACACTATCGGCATAGACGCTGTCGCGATGTGCGTGAACGATGTCCTTGCCCAGGGGGCGGAACCCCTCTTCTTCCTCGATTATGTGGCTCAGGGAAAGACCCGTCCGGAGGTGGTTGAGGCCATCGTAGCCGGCATCGCAGAGGGCTGCCGCCAGTCCGGTTGCGCCCTTGTCGGCGGAGAGACGGCAGAGATGCCCGGGATGTATGCAGATGGAGAGTATGACATCGCAGGTTATACGACCGGAGTGGTCGAGAAATCGAAACTTATCGACGGGAGCAAGGTCGCCGTGGGCGACGTCCTCGTTGGGATAGCATCTACGGGTGTCCACAGCAATGGCTTCAGCCTTGTCCGCAAGATATTCAGCGACAATGCCCTCGACCTGTACAAGGTCTATCCGGAACTTGAGACCGACCAGCCGCTCGGGCTTGTCGCCCTTACTCCTACAAGGATATATGTGCGCCAGGTGCTGGACGTCATCCGCAATGTCGATGTCCACGGCGTGGCTCATATTACCGGCGGAGGTTTTGATGAGAACATTCCCCGGATACTGCATGATGGACAAGGCATCGAGGTCCGTGAAGGATCGTGGGAAATACTTCCCATCTTCCGTTTCCTTGAAAAATACGGAAAGATTCCTCACAGGGAGATGTTCAACATCTTCAACATGGGTGTAGGAATGGTCCTGGCCCTTGATCCTTCCGATGCCGAAAAGGCGATAGGGATCCTCGCTTCCCACGGGGACAGGGCTACCGTCATCGGCAGGGTTACCGACCGTCCTGGCGTAGAAATGGTCTGAATTGAATCTTAGAAATAAACGATAACTGAAAATGAGAGCTTTAATCAGTGTCAGCGACAAGAGGGGAGTGGTGGGATTCGCGAGGGAACTCAGCAATCTCGGCTGGGAGATCCTTTCCACCAGCGGTACTATGAAAATGTTGAGGGAAGCAGGGATTCCCGTTACAAGCGTGAGCGATGTCACAGGATTCCCTGAAATCTGCGACGGCAGGGTCAAGACCCTCCATCCGAAGATCCACGGGGCCCTGCTCGGCAGGAGGGACATCCCTGCCCACATGAAGGAACTGGAAGACAACGGCATAGGCCTTATTGACCTGGTATGTGTCAATCTTTATCCTTTCCGCGAGACCATCGCAAAGCCGGACGTCACCATGGAGGACGCTGTGGAGCATATCGACATCGGCGGTCCTTCGATGCTCCGCTCTGCGGCGAAGAACTGGGCTTCGGTTACGGTCGTGGTCAATCCTGAGGACTATGACACCGTCCTTGAAGAAATCAGGACAACGGGAAACACAACCCCTGAAACCCGCCTCCAGCTGTCCGCAAAGGCATATACCCATACGGCCGAATATGACATGGCTATCTCGGCGTATATGCGGGAGCAGGCATCCCTTCCTGAAAAGCTCTTCCTCGAGTTTGACGAGAAACAGTCCCTCCGTTACGGCGAAAACCCCCATCAGGCGGCGAAGTTCTACAAGACCCCGAAGGCCGTGCCATATTCCCTCGCCACTGCGGTTCAGCTAAACGGCAAGGAGCTGTCCTACAATAATATACAGGATGCCAACGCTGCCCTTAACATAGTCCGTGAGTTCACTGAACCTTTCGCCGTCGGTCTCAAGCACATGAATCCCTGCGGCGCGGCCGTCGGCAAGGATATCCTCGATGCCTGGAAGAAGACCTACGAAGGGGACAAGACCAGCATTTTCGGAGGAATCGTGGGATTCAACCGTGAAGTCACCATTGAGGTAGCCGAACTCCTGAAACCGATCTTCCTTGAGATTATCATGGCTCCTTCCTTCGCCCCCGATGCCCTTGAACTCCTCAGGACGAAGAAGAACCTTCGTCTGCTGCAGGTGGATATGACCCCTGTCGAAGGGGTCCAGAGACAGCTCGTTTCCGTGAACGGAGGACTCCTTGTGCAGGAGCAGGACCTCGCCACCAAGAAGGTTGAGGCCGGGATGTGCGTCACGAAGAAGGCTCCGACTGAGGCTCAGCTGGCTGATCTCGATTTTGCATGGCACATGGTCAAGCATGTGAAATCCAATGCAATAGTCGTTGCGGCGCACGGTATGCTCTACGGCGTGGGCGCCGGCCAGATGAACCGTATCGGTTCCGCTGGGATCGCCCTCAGGCAGGCCGCCGCCACCCTTAAGGAAGAGGGGACCGACATCAAGTCCGCCGGTTGCGTGCTGGCCTCTGACGGCTTCTTCCCCTTCGATGACTGCGTCGACGCTGCCGCTTCCTTCGGGATTACCGCCATTGTCCAGCCCGGTGGTTCCGTCCGGGACGAGGATTCCGTGAAGAAGGCAGACGAATGCGGCATCCCTATGCTCATGACGGGAGAGAGACATTTCAAACACTGATATCCTATGGGAATTTTTGTCACAGTGCCTGACCACAAACCTGACGGCCCGACCCTGAACCTTGAAAACCTCAAGGATGCAAAGGTCCTGGTGGTCGGAGGCGGCGGCCGCGAACACGCCATAGTGGACGCCCTCAGCCGTTCCATCTACGTGAAGAAGATTTTCTGTGCCCCCGGGAACACCGGCATCGCAGCCTTGGCGGAGTGCGTGCCGATAGGGGACGGAAAGGTTGATGAACTCTTGGAATTCGCCCGCAGGGAGCATATAGACCTTACGGTCGTGGGGCCTGAAGTTCCTCTTTCAGCGGGGATTGCAGATGCCTTCCGCGCCGCGGGACTGAGGATTTTCGGCCCGTCGAAGGCTGCTGCAAGGATTGAGTCGAGCAAGAGCTTCGCCAAGGAGATAATGGAGAAAAAGGGGGTCCCTACGGCCTCCTACAGGACTTTCACCGACTACTCCGAAGCTTTGGAATATGTAAAGGCCGGAAGTATCCCCGTTGTGCTGAAATATGACGGTCTTGCGGCCGGCAAGGGTGTCGTGGTGGCAATGAGCCTGGAAGAGGCAGACGCGGCCCTGAAGGATATGCTCCTGGAAGATGTGTTCGGCAAAGGAAAGGTGGTGGTGGAGGAATTCCTCACCGGTCCGGAATTCAGCTTCATGGCCCTCGTGCGGGGGAAGGAAGTCTGGCCGCTGGCCCTTGCACAGGACCATAAAAGGGCGTTTGATGGTGATGAGGGACCTAATACCGGTGGTATGGGAGCATATTCCCCTCTTCCGTATATTACTCCGGAGGATGAAAAGTTCGCCCTTGAAAATATAATGGAACCGGTGGCGGAGGGGCTTTTCGAGGAAGGCTGTCCTTTTGAGGGACTTCTCTACGGAGGCCTCATGAAGACTCCGCAGGGCATCAAGGTCATTGAGTTCAACTGTCGTTTCGGGGACCCGGAGACGGAGGTTGTCCTTCCAAGGCTTGAAACTGACATATACACGATGTTCTCAGCAGTGGTGGACGGCACTGCGATGCCGGAGATCCGCTGGTCGGACGATCATGTAATCGGCTTTGTACTGGCTTCCAAGGGCTATCCTGGGAAATATACCAAGGGATTTGAGATCGACGGTCTGGAAGAGGCTCTCGCCGATCCTTCGGTCAGGATCTACCATATGGGAACCTCCGTAAAGGATGGGAAGACCGTCACTTCCGGAGGCCGTGTGATGATGGTCACTGCATCGGCCCCGACCTTGAAGGAAGCCCGCGACAAGGCCTTGTCCGCGGTGGATAAGATACGCTGCGACAATCTCTTCCATCGTACGGACATCGGTCATTATGTATTGTGAGGAATTGTCTGTATTGGTTTATGTGACTCTGCCACCCTCGGCAAGATAAGAGGGAGGGGCCCACGGTTTGCCGTGGGAGGGGCCGCGAAGCGGCGTCATCTGAAACCAATACAGACAATTCCTAAAAAAAAGAAAGACATGATAATATCAGGAAAACAGCTCTCCGACAGGATGAAGGCGGAGATGGCGGCGGAAGTTGCGACCTTCCCGCAGAAGTATGGGCGTGTACCCCATCTGGTGGTGATTCTTGTGGGCGAGGACCCCGCCAGCCAGGTGTATGTGAGGAACAAGGCCAAGGCCTGCGAGGTCGTGGGCATGAAGAGCACCCTTATGCTCCTTCCTGCGGAAACATCCGAGGCTGAACTTCTTGAAAGGATTTCCGCCCTCAATGCAGACGATGGTGTTGACGGCATCCTTGTCCAGCTGCCCCTTCCCCGTCATATCAGCGAACCCAAGGTGGTGGAAGCGATTTCCCACGAAAAGGATGTGGACGGTTTCCATCCCCTCAATACTGCGACCCTGTGGCAGAAGAGGCCCAATTCCTCCTGCATCGTGCCCTGCACCCCTGCCGGAATCATCCGCCTGCTGGAAGAAGGAAACGTCGAAATTGCCGGGAAACATGCTGTCGTTCTCGGCCGCAGCCAGATAGTAGGCCTTCCCGTTTCCAAGCTTCTCCTTGACCGCAACGCCACCGTAACCATCTGCCATTCCCGGACGAAAGACCTTCCCTCGGTAACCCGTCAGGCAGACATCCTCGTCGTGGCTATCGGCAGGGCCAAATTCGTTACCGGTGACATGGTTAAGGACGGAGCCGCCGTCATTGACGTAGGCATGGACAGGGATCCAGAGACCGGGAAACTCTGCGGAGACGTGGATTTCGACTCCGTCGCCCCCAAGGCCTCAGTCATCACACCCGTCCCAGGCGGCGTCGGCCCCATGACCATCGCCTGCCTCATGCGGAACACGATAGACTGCTTCCTCCGCGGCAGATAGAGGCGTCCCGGCATTGCCCGCGCTTTGGCCGTAAAGTGTAATTGTAGAATTATCAGCGGAATAAACAAATCGTCTTGCCCGTTTTGAGCAAGACGATTTGTTTATTTGCCTGGAAATCAGCTGTTCGTACTTTACGGTTTTTGTATCGTCCTGAAAAAAGTTTACCCCAAAAGAAAACTTAAGATGAATGAAAGTCAACGCTACAAATTGCAGATGAAAGCAGCCAGC
>CACXFP010000142.1 GCA_902766985.1 uncultured Bacteroidia bacterium
CTTCGCCCGCGCGAACTACAACTACGACAACAGGTACTACCTCACGGCTTCCATCCGTGCCGACGGTTCCTCAAAGTTTGCAAAGGAAAACCACTTCTCCTATTTCCCTTCCGCAGCAATCGGCTGGGTTGCCTCCAACGAGCAGTTCCTCAAGGATGTTGACTGGATCGACTTCCTGAAACTCCGCGCCAGCTACGGCGCCACCGGAAGCCAGGCCATCAATCCTTACTCCACCATCGCCGCCCTCCAGACCTTCGGATTCGGCTGGGGAGTCCAGGACGCCGTACAGCAGGTTTATCTCGACGACCCCGTCAACAGCACCTTGAAGTGGGAGGTAACCAAACAGTATGACTTCGGTATCAACTTCAACTTCCTGAAGAAGTTCACCTTTGAGGTAGACTACTGGAACAAGCTCACTTCCGACATGCTTACCGAGCAGCAGCTCAGCGGCTACGACGGAGGCGGCTCCGTAATGGTCAACCTCGGAGAGATGCAGAACAGCGGTGTGGATATCGCCATCGGCTACACCCCGTTCTCTTCCAGGGATTTCTCCTGGGACATGAGCTTCACCGGCAGCTTCCTCAAGAACAAGGTGAAGAGCCTCGGAGGCATGGGTGATTTCTTCCCCGATGACGCCAACCTCACCGGCGTACAGCTCGAGACCAGCCCCGTCATCGTCCAGGAAGGCAAGTCCCTCGGCAACTTCTACGGTTACAAATGGCTCGGCCTCTGGGGAACCGACGAAGCCAACACCGCCACCGGTTACTACGGCCAGAAGCCCGGCGACAACCACTATGAGGACGTCAACGGCGACCACGTAATCGATGCAAAGGACATGCAGGTGATCGGCAACTTCCTTCCCAAGTTCACATGGGGATTCAGCTCCACCATCTACTGGAAGGACTTCGACTTCAACGTTGTCATCGACGGTTCTCACGGCCAGGATATGCTCAACCTCAACAAGATGCTGACCAGCACCGTAGTAGGTGTGTCCAACAGCATAGTTTCCAGGGAAGCCTCCAAGGACATCTGGTCCGTCAACAACCAGGACGGCCGCTACTCCCCCTTCAGCGGCTCCGCACAGGAAAAGGCCAACTCCTCCAAGTGGATCGAGAAAGCCGGATGGGTCAAGCTCCGCAACATCAGCATCGGCTACACCATTCCCAGCAAGATTCTCGGAAAACACTCCATCCGCCTCAGCGCATCCGTCCAGAACGCCTTCACCCTCACCGGCTACAGCGGATACGATCCTGAAACCGCAGACAACGCCAGCAGAAGCGATATGGTCGGCGGTGTAGAATACGGCTGCTACGCAGTCCCCCGCATCTTCACCTTCGGAATTAACTACAAATTCAATTAATTCGATATGAAAAAGCTAATATATACCTTGCTGGCTGCCACTATGGCCCTTGGCTCTGTCGTATCTTGCGACAAGTTCCTTGAGGAAGACCCCAGGGGACAGTTCATGGCGGCAAGCTACTTCAATACGGTGGAAGATGTCCAGACGGCCCTCGCCCGCATGGTGTACGAGACCATGGACTACTACTATGACGGCTGCTGCCTGAACATGGCATGCCGCATCGCCGACGACATCTGCGCCGCCAACTACAAGACCCTCGAAGTTTTCCGCCAGTCCGCCAGCGAACAGTACGTTCTCCGCAGCTGGGAAGCCAGCTACGCCGCCGTCAAACAGGCCAACTTCGTGCTCAGCCTCGACGGCACCGTGGAAGGCGACGAGAAGACCCTCTCCGAGTACATGGGCATGGCCTACTTCTACAGGGGCCTGGCCTACTACCACCTTGTACGCTATTACAAGCAGATGCCCCTCATCCTTGACATCAATCCCCACGCAGACATCAAGTCCTCCTCCCAGGCTGCCGTATGGGACCAGGTGGTCGCTGACCTCACCAAGGCCGAGGAACTCCTTCCCGACAGCTGGAGCAGTGACAACGTGATGAAGCTCATGGCCCCCACCACATGGTCCGCAAAGGCCGTACTTGCTGAGGCTTACCTCAATATGGGAGGCTATCCCTACAACGGAGGCGCGACCTACTACCAGAAGGCCGCCGACAAGGCCAAGGAAATCATCAACAACACCAGGTTCGGTTTCGACTCCTACGAAAACATCTTCAACGACAAGCCCGCAGCCCAGGATCTCAGCAAGGAAGGCCTGGTGACTTTCATCTACACAGATGCAAGCACACGCCGCAATTCCTTCATCACCTGTATGATGCCCGCCGAGTACGACGGCTACTACTGGTTCATGCCCGAGAAGAAGTTCTTCCAGGACTTCCCCGAAGGCCCCCGCAAGGACATGACCTTCGCCACCTCTTTCAAGTATAACGGAGAAGACCTCGCATGGGACGCCCCATCCAGGTCGGTTAAGCTTCCTCCCTACAAGAAGATGACCCATTCTCCCGAATGCTCCCTCGAGTCCGGTGTTGTCATGCCTACATGGAGGGTTGAGTACAGGACCTATGCTTTCCGCTACACCCAGACCGCCCTCACCTACGCAGAGGCTATAGCCCGCACTTCCGGTCCCGACGCCCTCGCCTACCAGCTGATGGATGCCATCCGCAACAGGGCCGGCCTGAAGGTCTATGACAGGGGCCTCGGCGGCGAAGCCTTCGCAAGGCTCGTGGTCCAGGAGCGCGCCTGGGAAATGGCCGGCGAGTTCACCCGCTACAGCGACCTCTGCCGCCTGCAGATGGTTGAGGACATCCACAACCAGCGCGGCACTGACGAGCTAGTAGATTCGGACTACACCGGAACACCTACCAAGGATACCTATTACTGCCCCGTTCCCGAACAGGAGATGCTCCTCAACCCGAACCTGGCGGAAATTGAAACCGGCACGATCTAATTGTGACTTTAAATCCACAGAATATGAAAAAGATCAGCATATTATCACTTTCAGCCGCAGCGGTCATGTTCCTTCTGGCCGCCTGCAGTGACGACAGCTCGACCGCTGTCAAGAACTTCACAGCCGACTCCTCGATGAGCATCAACTATGGAACCTACGTCACGGTCCCCGTGACCCTGGATCCGGTTGACGCAGAGTATGCAGGGCTCACCTACAAGAGTTCCGACGAAAGCGTGGTCACCGTTGACAAGCACGGCACCTGCTTCGGAGTTGAACTCGGAAACGCCACCATCACCGTGGAAGGCGCCGGAAAGACCGCCCAGATTGCTGTTGAGGTGTATGAGACCACCATCGGAGACCTCTGCCAGAAGATCGACGGACTCACCGGCCTTTGGGAATTCCACAGGGATGCTCCCATGAAGGCTACCGTAGGCACCGACCTGATTCCCCACTATCCCGACAGCGAAGGGGACCTCGGCCCCATCTCTGATGAAGGATACACTTCAGTCGAAGGTATCAACCTACATGACGGTGCGATCCTAACCGAATATTCCGCCCTTTTCGAGCTCAAGCACGACACCGACGGCATGACCTACACCTTCCTGATCGACGCAATGCGTCCTTCAGCGACTTCTGATGACAGGTATACGACCTTCTTCAACCCTTCCCTGGACAACTCCGCAGACCAGTTCATCTACTGGCGCAAGGGTGGTAACTTCCAGGTCGGAGGCGGCGGCTGGCGTACCAGCGAAGACTATTTCAGCAATGACAAATGGTTCAGGATGGTCGTGGTGAAAGACGGTCCGAAGAACATCCTGAAGGCATTCGCGAATGCCAACGAAATAGGAAACTGGGACACCGATACCGGCGCAGCCCTTCCCGCAACATGGGCACTGCTCAATGCAGACAACGACGGTGACGACGCTCCCCTGTACTACACCACCGTCGCGTTCTGGAACAGGGCTCTTTCCGACGAAGAGGTCAAATCCCTTGAGTCCATGTAATTGAGATGCTGACAGACATTTTCGCATGGAATGTCCTATAAGCAAGGCCGGAGGAGCCTTTCTGTGCTTCCTCCGGCCTTTTTATACTTTCCAATTTCAGAAAAAAGGGTTATCTTAGCGGTACAAACCACAGAAGATGAATTCCATTCCGGGAA
>CACXFP010000143.1 GCA_902766985.1 uncultured Bacteroidia bacterium
CAATGACCTCGCCAGGAGCCTTCGAACCGGCGAATCCAAGATCATCAGCGTCATCGTGACCGACATCTCGAACGATTTCTTCGGCCGCCTCACCTTCCACATCCAGGAGGAGGCGAAAAAAGCCGGATATCTGGTGCTGACCGTCAACAGCAACGAGGATGCCAGCGATTTCAGGGAGACGATAGGGATGCTCATGAGCAAGAAGGTGGATGGGATAATAGTCGTTCCGCCTCCCGGTGGTGAAAACAGTATCTCCGAAATAATCGAACGCGGCGTTCCCGTGGTCACGGTTGACAGGGAGAGCGCCGGCCTCAAGGTCGATTACGTGGGGGTTGACAATTACGGGGCCTCTTTCCAGGCAGTGAAGGGCTTGATAGATGATGGCTTCCGGAATATTGCCGTGGCGACCCTGGACCTGGACATTTCCCCGTTGAATGCAAGGATCGGGGCGTACGAGGATGCCATGAGGGAAGCCGGGCTTGAGGACATGATCATGGAGCAGCGGATCAGGTTCCTCCATGAGGATGCCGAGATCGAGTCGATGATCAGGAGGTTCAAGGACTGCGACGCCGTCTATTTCACGTCACAGCGAGTCTTCATAAGGGCGATGTCTTTCGCCACACATTCCGGACTCGCGTTCCGCAAGGACATGTGCCTGCTTTGCTTCGACGATATCAGCCCTTACAAGAGCCTGGACTTCGATGTCAGGTATGTCGAGCAGCCGGTCGGCGAGATCGCCCGCAAAGCCTTCGACCTTCTCATCAAGAAGGTCAAGGGAGAGGAAAGCGCTGCCGGGAGATATCTTTTCCAGGCAAGGTGCGTTGTCTAGCTTTTGATGGGCGGGGCCGTCAGATGATCCCTTTCAGGCTGGCAGCCTTGGCCCGGTCTGCCGCATTGCGCAGGTCTTTCAGGGAAACTCCCGACAGTATCATCCTGTAATAATCCAGGATCATTCCGCGAAGGGCCTTTTCCTCAGGTGTATTCCCAAGCCTGCTGATTTCCTCCAGGACCTTGCCGGCAGCCTCTTCCCCCTGTTCCGCACCGGCTTCGTCAAGATAGCGTTTCAGGGCGGCCGCTGCGCCTAGGGTTATGTATGCGGGGGTTATTCCCTCCTTGAGTGCCATCAGTGAGGATCCTATCAGCCTGTCGGTCGGCCCGAGCTTGCGCGCCGGGTCGCCTCCCACCCTTTGGCAGGTGTCTTTGAGGGCTGCGTTGGTGAAACGTCCGAGGAGGTCGCTTATATGCATCTGCAAGTCCCCGAGAGCCACTCCGTAGTGCCTGCTCAGGGCAAGGGCGCTTTCCAGCATGGCGTTCTGGGTGACGATGCGGATCTGTGCGTCATCTATGGCTTCGTAGATATATGTGCATCCGGCCAGGCCTCCGAGATATGCCGTGGTGGCGTGTCCCATGTTGTGGATGAAGAGCTTCCTCTTCACGAAGAAATCGAAAGGCTCGAAAGGCACCATGTCCTTTATTTCGGGTATCTGCCCTTTGAAGGCAGCCTTGTCGACTGGAAGGAAGCCGTACCTTTCCACGCAGACCCTCAGGGGCTCTCCGTCCTTCATCTCGTCCGTCTGGACCGGTACCATCCTTCCGATGGAGGCTTCCACAAGGCCGACAGTCCTGTCGAAGACGTCCTTTTCCTCTTCGGTGAGCTGTTCTTTGATCATGCCCTCAACGACCTTGTTTGCATCGTTGAGGTTCTCGCAGATGATGATGTTGAGGGGACCACCTCCTGCCTCCCAGCGTTTCCTGAGGCCTGCCACGATGTTGGGGATGATGAATTTCAGTATGCGCGCTCCCACTGCGGTGGCCATGAGGTCGCAGCCGGCTATGGCGTCGGAGGCTTCCCCGGCGTCGTTCCCGTTCACCGCCCACACGTTCTTTATGAGGATGTCCTCGTTTCCTTCGTTGGAAACTATCCTCACCGGGTAGCAACGGTCGGTACGCAGTTTGGACACCACGGCATCCGCCACGTCGATGAATGTAACTTCATATCCTGAACGGCTCATAAGGGCCCCGATAAATCCGCGGCCGATGTTGCCGCCTCCATACATGACTGCTTTTTTCATGGTTTAAATGTAAATCTCTTCACAAAATTACCACTTTTTGGTGGAAAAATGTTAATTTTATGCGGTTAATCTTGATATTGGTTCTAAAATCTAAATAACGTTTCCATGAAAAGGTTCTTATTCCCTTTAATTGCGGTCTTCGCGGCAGTTTCCTGCTCGACGGCCCCGGAGAAGTCCTCCCTTGATTATGTGGATCCAACCATTGGCGGCGTCGGACTCCTGCTCCAGCCCACCAGAGCTACGGTCCAGGTCCCCAACGAATTCGTTCGCTGGACTCCCGACAGGGCTGACCTCCTTGACGACCAGATTTCTTCCTACCCCCTCACCATGGTCTCCCACAGGAACGGTTCCGTGTTCGGATTCCTTCCCGTGGCCGGCAACGACCCCGCCGCCCTCTGGAGGGTCCGCCAGACCTATGACAACGAGAATGCCCGCCCGTACAGGTATTCTTCCGACCTCGACGGCTGCCATATCGAGTATTCCCCCACCGCCAAGTGCGGAATCGCGGAGGTCGATTTCTGCGGAGACGAGGGCAAATGGTTCAGGTTCAGCCTTATGAGCCGTGATGGCTCGTATTCCAAGGTTGACGCCAACACCATCGCCGGCATCGAGAAGATGGGGAATTTCGCCGTGTATGTCGTGGCGGCGTTCGACTCCGAAATCAAGGAGTTCGTCTCCGGTGAGAGGGGAGCCGTCCTCGTGGGATTCGGCCCCGGAAAGGGCAAGGTGTCCATGCGCTACGGCATTTCCCTGATAGACGGGGACCAGGCCGCAGCCAACCTCGAAGCGGAGATACCGGCATTCGACCTTGAAAAGGTCACCGCAGCCTGCCGCAAGGCATGGGAGGACAGGATCGGCCAGATCGACGTCTCCGGCGGAAGCGAAAGGCACCTGAGGATGTTCTACACCGCCCTCTACCGCTGCTGCGAGAGGATGGTGAACCTCACCGAGGGCGACCGCTACTACAGCGGCTTCGACCACCAGGTGCACAAGGCGGACCATCCGTTCTATGCCGACAACTGGCTTTGGGACACCTATATCGCGCTTGAGCCCCTTCAGACCATCCTCCAGCCCGAAATGGAGACCAACAAGATCAAGTCCTACATCGACATGTACACCCAGTGCGGCATCATGCCTTCCTTCGGTCTTCCTTTCGGAATCTCCCGCGGCATGACCGGCAACTACGCCGCCGTCTGGATGGCCGACGCCTGGTCGAAGGGCCTGCGTTTCGACCTTGAAACCGCATACGAGGGCCTGAAGAAGAAGTCCCTCGAGGTGACCCACATCCCCTGGAGACTCGATCCCAGCACCCCTCTTGACAAATTCTATGAGGAGAAGGGATACTTCCCCGGCCTTCAGCCCGGCGAGAAAGAGACCGAACCCGTGGTCGACACACGCTGGGAGCGCCGCCAGAGCGTTGCCATCACCACTGCTTTCAGCTATGCCGACTGGGCTACCGCCCAGATTGCAGGCCTCCTCGGCAAAGAACAGGACAAGGCTGATTTCCTTCGCAGGGCCGCCTACTACCGCAACCTCTACAACCCTGACCTGAAGCTTCTCTGGCCCAAGGATTCCAAGGGCAACTGGATCGAAGGCGTGGATCCCCGCTACACCGACAGGAACTACTACACCGAGAACAATGCCTACACCTTCCTCTGGGACGTGAAGCATGACCTTTCCGGCCTGTTCGAGCTCATGGGCGGCCGCGAGAAGGCAGAGGAAAACATGGACGAAATGTTCCGTATCCCCCTCGGCATGAGCAAGTACAAATTCTGGAACATCAATCCCGATGCAACCGGCATGATAGGGCAGTACGCCGTGGGCAACGAGCCCGGTTTCCATACCCCCTACATCTATGACTACACCGGTTCTCCCTGGAAGACCCAGAAATGGATCCACAAGATCATAGACAGCCAGTTCAACGACTCCTACTTCGGCCTTCCCGGCGACGAGGACGGCGGCGGAATGTCCGCCTTCCTGGTGTTCAGCATGATGGGCTATTTCCCCGTGGCTCCCGGCATCCCCGTATATGCCATCGGCAGCCCCTTCTTCGAGACCGCCACGATGCATATCCCGAACGGCAAGGACTTCACCGTCAAGGCAGAGAACTTCTCTGAAGATAACAGGTACATCCAGAGCGCAACCCTCAACGGCAAGGCTCTCGACAGGCCCTGGTTCTCACATGAAGAGCTCATGGCCGGCGGCGTGCTCAAGCTCGTGATGGGTTCCCAGCCCAACAAGGCCTGGGGTTCAGCTCCCGAGGCGGCTCCTCCTTCGTCCCTGGACTATACCTGGCCCAAGTCTGAATAGTCAGGGTACGGACTATGAGG
Source organism: uncultured Bacteroidia bacterium (assembly GCA_902766985.1). Classification (GTDB taxonomy): domain Bacteria; phylum Bacteroidota; class Bacteroidia; order Bacteroidales; family UBA932; genus Cryptobacteroides. Next base: position 4,403 of record CACXFP010000143.1, read on the forward strand.
AAGGTTTTGTTTTTCATCGCCCTCGCCCTGGCCGGATGCACTTCCGGACTCCAGGGCGTGAGCGTCGTTGACAGGCCGGAAGCGGCGTCGGTCAATTCCAGCTATGTATCAAACAAGGCTCCACTGGTGCCTCAGAGTTTCATCAAGCTTCCTGCCGGAACCATTTCCGCCGAAGGTTGGCTGGGAGAGGCTCTCGACCGCCAGAGGAACGGCCTGAACGGCCATCTCGGAGAGTTGAGCCATTTCCTGAAGAAGGAAGACAATGCGTGGCTCAACGAAGGCGGCAGCCACGGCTGGGAGGAAGTCCCCTACTGGCTCAAGGGATACGGCGACCTCGCCTACGTCCTGCATGATGAAAAGATGCTCGAGGAGACGAAACTCTGGATCGAGGCCGCCCTCGCAAGCCAGCGTGAAGACGGCTTCTTCGGACCTGACAACAGGCACGACGGAAAGCCGGATCTCTGGCCCAACATGATCGTGCTATGGTGCCTCCAGTCCTGGCATGAATACACCGGCGATCCCCGTGTCCTTGATTTCATGACCAGGTATTTCCGCTGGGAACTCACCGTCCCCGACGAGGATTTCCTGAAGGACTACTGGGGCAGCAGCCGCGCCGGAGACAACATCGAAAGCGTCATGTGGCTTTACAACCGCACCGGAGACAACACGATACTTCCTTTGATAGACAAGATCCACCGGAACGCGCAGGACTGGCATCAGGATTCCAACCTGCCCAACTGGCACAACGTGAATATCGCGCAGGGTTTCCGCGAGCCCGCGCAGTATTTCGCATACTCCAAGGATTCTTCGATGCTCGCCGCGTCGTACAACAATTTCCGCCTCATCCGCAGGACTTTCGGACAGATGCCCGGAGGAATGTGGGCCGGGGATGAAAATTCCCGTCTCGGATACATAGATCCGCGCCAGGGAATCGAGACCTGCGCCCTCGTGGAGCAGATGGCCTCCGACGAGCTTCTTCTCCGCCAGACCGGCGACCCTTTCTGGGCTGAGAACTGCGAGGATGTGGCCTTCAACAACTACACCGTGGCCCTCACTCCCGACTTCAGGGCCCTGAGGTATATCACCAGCGCAAACATGCCGGTAAGCGATGCCAGGAATCACGCTCCCGGAATCCAGAACTTCGGTGACATGTTCCTGATGACCCCCGTGGACCACCGCTGCTGCCAGCATGACCACGGCCAGGGCTGGCCCTATCTTGCGGAGAACCTCATCTATGCAACTCCCGATGACGGAGTCGCCGCTGTCCTCTACGCCGCCTGTTCGGCGAGCGTCAAGGTGGCTGGTGGAATGGAGGTTAAGATTCGTGAAACGACGAATTATCCCTTTGATGAGAGAATTTCCTTCTCGGTCGATCCTGAATCCCCTGTAAGCTTCCCCTTCTATCTCCGCCTCCCTTCATGGGCCCGCGGAGCCAGGGCGAAGGTCAACGGGAAAGATGTCGGAAAGGCCCTTGAAGGAGGAAAATACCTCAGGATCGAGAGGACCTGGAAGCCCGGGGACAAGGTTGAGCTGACCCTTCCCATGGAGCTCTCCGTCAGGCGCTGGGAACTCAACAAAAACAGCGTGAGCGTGGATTACGGCCCTCTTAC
>CACXFP010000144.1 GCA_902766985.1 uncultured Bacteroidia bacterium
AGTTCGTTCCCGTTCTGCCATGCAATTATTTCCGGCTCGCCGGAGTACTCAATGTCGAGAATGACCAGGATTTCCTTGCATTCTCCTCCGGATGAAACGGCGTGAACCTCCCTGACATGGGGCCCGAGAAGTGAGACGGTGCGGGAAATGTCGGCCATGGGAGATATCTTGGCCATCACGAAGCGGGCGTTCCCAAGCAGCTCCTCCTTCATCGCAACCAGGTCAGGGGAGCAGTCTTCGAGGGCGAAAACCCTCTTTCCTCCATCGCCTCTCCTGGCCGGATCGAGATAAATCATGTCAGGGGAGAAGCCGTCCAGGATATCGGCGACATTCCCTTGTTCGACCTTCCTGTTGCTGACAGATATATTGTTTATTCCCAGTTCTTTGAAGTTGTGCCTGGCGGCTTCGGCCAGTTTCCCGTCCGCTTCGTTGTACAGGACCTCGGCCCCGGCCTTGGCGAAGGCCCAGCTGTCAACCCCCATCCCTCCGGTCAGGTCTGCGATCCGCAGGCTTTTCCCGCAGGGGTTGTCTCCTCGGACCCTCCCATTTTGACCATGGGTGGACAAGGTTCTCCGTAGACAATCCTCTGCGGGAACGGTAACGTCCTGTTCTTCAAAGAGACTGATGGCGACGGAGGCTTTGTGGAGGGCGGTATCTTCGGAGGAGCACTGTTCGGCCGCGAGAGGCAGGGGATAGGTGAGGGAGGGTACGGCGTGCCATGAAGGGAGTTTCCGGGCGAGGCGGCTGCGGGCCTGGATGGTGTTTACGGCAAGGTAGATGTTGATTCCGTCCCAGCGGTCGCGCGACAGGAGGAGCCTGGCCGGATCGTCACCTGCGTGCTCAAGAATGAATGAAGTGAAAGTATCCATGGATATATCCCTGTTGCAAAGATACTACAATCCGGTTAAAGACCTTTTTGATGAAGTGGGAAAAAAACACTAACTTCATGCGTTATAATCCATCAAGGGCAGCTGTCAAATCATTGTTTGAGTATGTCGTTTATAAATAATTTTCTGGAAACCAGGCATATAAGGGTTTTTGTGTCATCGACGTTCGCTGATATGCAGGATGAACGTAATGCCCTGATGAAAAAGACTTTCCCCCTTCTGCGGGAGAAGGCTGCGAAAAGGAATGTGTCGCTTACGGAACTTGACCTGCGGTGGGGAATCACCCCAGAAGAAAGCGAGAGCGGGAAGGTGGTGGAGATCTGCCTGAGGGAAATCGAGAACTCTGTGCCGTTCTTCATCGGAATCATCGGCAGCCGGTATGGTTGGATTCCTTCGGAAAATGAACTGGATCCAGGCGTTATGGAGCGTTTCCCCCAGGTGGAGTCATACCTCCAGCGGCAACTCAGCGTCACCGAAATGGAGATGCAGTTCGGCGTGTTGGAGCGTGAGGAGGACATGCATGCATACTTTTTCATCCATGAGAGGAAACGGATGCCCTGGGAGCAAGAAGAGGAAGTGGAAGAAGACGGAGCCGATGAGCCGGAAAAGCTCGCTGAACTGAAAAAGGCGGTCATGGAAAACGGCCGGTATCCGGTGTCGTCATATTCAAGTCCGGAGGACCTATCGCTTCAGGTGGAAGAAGCCTTTACGAAGCTTCTTGACTCCCTCTTCCCGGAAGAAGGGATGTCAGAAATGCAGAGGGAGAGGGTTAGTCAGAATGCGCATCTCAATAGCCTGTGCCAGAATTATATACGCCGGCAGGAATTTTTTGATGGACTGAACGGCTGGCTCTCGGAGACCGACAGGAGCGGAAGGATGGCGGTCAGCGGCCCTGTCGGCTCAGGCAAGAGCGCCCTTCTGGCGAACTGGATCAAGGAAATATCCGGACCTGGTCATCCCGGGAACGTTGTGGTCTATCATTTCGTCGGACGGGGCGGATGCCCGGGTACCGTGGATCATGTACTGTCTTCCATCTGTTATCAGTTACGCGTTGCATTCGGCTATGATCCGGATGAACGGGAATACGGGACCTGTTCTCCGGAAGGGGAGCTTGCTGCCTTGTTGGAACGGATCAGTGCCGAAAACGGAAAGACTGTAGTGATAGTACTCGATGCGGTCGAGCGTCTGGTGGATGTCGATTATCCCGAAAGGATGGATTGGCTGCCGCTGCCATGCGACAATGTCAAGGTTGTCTTTTCAATCAATGATGGTGACGGGTATTACCATGAAAGCAAGCTTCTGGAGCGTCTCGGAAAACTCGGAATGGATACGCTCCTGATGCAGCCGTTGATCAAAGACGAACGGATCAGCATGGTGAACAGCTATCTGGCGTTGTATTCCAAAAAGCTCCAGAAAGGCCAGGTTGAAAGGATCGCTTCTGATGATCTGTTTAGGAAGCCGCTGGTTCTCAGGACTTTGCTTGATGAACTGATAAACTTCGGCCATTTCAGGGAGCTTGACAAAAAAATAGGTACTTATCTTGGGAAAGACGACAGCGGATTCTTCCAGTTGGTCGTGGACGGCATGAGTCGGGATTTTGTTGACGCCAAATCAGTCCTTTCCCTTATCGCCATTTCAGGATGGGGACTTTACGAAGAGGAGATCCTTTCCATTACGGGTGTCAGCCAGCTGGAATGGTCCCGCCTCTTTTGTGCGCTCAGGCCTCACCTGATGGTGGAGGGCGGCCTTATATCTTTCTCCAATGTCCTGATGTCCAGGGCAGTGGCGGACAGATTTTTCAATGAGGAAATCTATGTCAATCCGGATACCCGGGGCACATATCCTCTTACGGAATCCTTCTGCCGGGAGAAGATCATAGAGTGCCTGAAAAAGGAGAAGCAGACGGCAAGGTCCATTGCTGAAATCGCATATCAATCGGGCGGACATGGCTTTGACTACCTGCCGCTTGTGGAGGCGCTCCCGGAAGATGGCAGAGGAGAGGTCTTGTATGCCCTTGCCGCCCGTGGCAAGGTGGAGCCTGAGGCCGCCTTGGAATTTTCGCAGATGGCGCTTCCAAATGCAAAGGACGAACTTGAGAAGGCCCGGTATCTCCGTGCCGCTGCGTCAGCCTGCATGGCAGCCGGAGGCAGGGAGTCGCAGGCTGCCGGATATCTGGAAGAGGCGCTTGGCATTTTGATTGACGCCTGTGGAGAAGATTCTGAGCTTCTGCCATTTTATTATATTGACCTGGCTGACGTGTACCGCGCCATTGGCGAGAAGGATAAGGCTGTCGGGATGGCTGAAAAGGCCGTACGGCTCCGCGAGGCCGTCTATGGGAAGAATAATCCTGAAACGGCAAAATCATATCTTTGCCTTGCAGGTGCCTATAAAGACGTTAAAAGATACTATCCCGCTTTGGATTATGCCGAAACGGCCCAAACCATATTCGATGAGTATTATCCTGAAATCGACTTGCACAGAGCCGACGCTTTGGAAACGGAAGGCTGCATTCATGCGGCCATGGAAGACTATGATTCCGCGCTGGACAGTCTCATGAAGTCCTATTCAATCAAAGCCATGATTTATAAAGAGAGTGACCATCCGTCACTGGCTGAATTGGGCAGGAAAATCGGGCTGATCCATGTGCTTTGCGCTTCAGGCTATCTGGAGGAAGCCGCCGACGCGTATGAATCCTCCCTGGGAGAAAGCCATCCCGATACCGTCAGTACGTTCAGGACCTTGGATAATCTTCGCCGGTTAATCAGCGAAGATGGCGGATTTGATTTCAAATCCTGACGACCTTTCCTTCGGAGATGTCGAAACGGTAGAAATCGGAGGTCTCTCCGAGGATGAATGGGATATTGACCATCAGGTTGATATCCTTTAATTTTTCCTCTTCGTCGACAAGTTCGTCGAACGGTGCGATGTCAATGTGGGTGAAGTATTGCTTCCTGGCCTGCCTCAGGCTCTTCCAGGTAGGGGACTCTCCCTTTGGAACTTCTTTCAATACTTTGGAAATCAGGTCTTTCCGCTCTTTGATGGAGTATGGCTTGAATCCCATCAGAAGTTCCGTCATCATCCACCTGTCATGTTCGAGGCGGCAGAGTTCGTAGGCTGACTCTTTGTCAAGTACCGAGCCGGGGCCGGGAATGTCGGTCGTCCTCAGTCTCACGGGGATGGAATTGGCATAGTAGATGCTTGAGAACTTGTCAGCTTCTTTCAGCGAGTACCAGAGGGAGTCAGGATCTTCGTCGGAATTGCCGTAGAGTCTCGAATAGACGTAATTGACCCTGCATCCGGCGATGCTTCTCCGGGTCAGCAGGGGATCGCTGTCAGAAGAGGTTCCGGCTCCGAAGTCCCGTATGCTTCCGAACAACCCTGTACGGGCTGCGAGCCCCATCATCGAACTGCCGCTTTCAGTGTGGACATATATCGGAATATCAGTTCTGTACAAGGCTCCCGGAAGATGGAGGGCGGCGGACATGTTCTCCTCGTCAGAGTCCGTGCAGATGGCAAGGGAAAGCTGTATTCCGGAATCCTTGGCCCATGTCTCCAGCATCTTTCCGACATCGGGCGAAGAAAGGCCGGCGTCGATGAACTCCCACTTGATGTCAAGCAGATCACCGTATTCCTTGTCGGGGAGATGGACTTCGGGCTTTCCTCCCGGCTTGAGGTATGTGTAGTGCGAGAGACGGAAAAGCCAGGGATTCTCTGCGATGAATTTTTCCATCGATGGACGTATCCCGCTCTGGATGAATGTGATCACGCTTTTGTCTTCGCCTTTGAAATGGCACAGGTGTGCGGCTGTCTTCGCCATTGCCATGCCCATGGGCGACATCCCGGCTATGACAAAGCGGACAGCGCTCCAGCCTCCTGCCTTCTGCCCGGCGCCGTCTATCGGAATCCTCCCCCCGACACCGAGAAGGGTCTGCTCGGCTATATACTCGTCAAGGTTTACCGTATTCACGAGCAGCTTCTTGCGGCTCTTTTCGCCGGTCAGTGGAAGTGATACGTAATGAAGGATATCAGCTGACGAACCGGACTCCATGGTGACGAAACATCTTACGGTTCCCGGAGAGTCCTGGCAGATCGCCTCGAGTTTTTTCAGGCAGGAAATGTTGATGGAATCATGACCTGTTTCGTTCTCTTCCCCAAGGAGGTATATGCACCAGGCATCCCCGGCGCAGGCTCTTTCGAGGTTTGCCGTATTGTCCCTGTCGTCATGATAGAAAGTGACCTTCGAGCGGAACTGCTTGAGACGGGATTCTCCGAAAAAGGCTTCAAGGCTTCCTCTGAGTTGCTCCACCGGGCTGGAGGTCATGATGACTATGTCCCGTCCGGTCATCGCCAGCTCTTCCGGGTCCATCCCGGAAGTGTCTTCCTGGAGCAGCCTGCTGAGCATTGACGGCAGCAGGCGGTTGCTGCCCAGAATGAGGATGTGGCCTTTGAAGGAGTACCGCGATTCCCCCTTGTTGTACGACTCGATGATGTTCTCGAAGATGTTCCCGATCACGTTGATGAGAAGGGAGGCGAAGACTATGGCCCCGAGGATCGACAGTACGAGGCGGAAGAGGTCGTGGCTGCCGGCGCCGCCAAAAGATCCCGGGTCCAGGATCAAGGCTGCGATATCCTGCCATGTGAATTTACCGTCCTTGAAAAACAGGGCGGAGAGGCCCCAGAACATGAAAAACAAAACCAACAGCAAGGCTGCCAGCCATATCAGCTGGGATCCGCGGCCTTTGGACAGGAGGGAATCGAATTTTCTTTGCAGTTTCATGCTTTCCGGATTGTGGACCTTGCAAAGATACAACAATCCTTTAAAAGCCTGCTCGCTAAATCTTGAAATAATCCAGCAGTGCCTTGTAGTTATCCTGTGCGGTAAGGCAGGTGTCCGTGAGGTAGCCGTTCTTATGCCCCCATTCCCGTAAACCCCGATAATAGAAGAGCTTGAGCTCTTCGGTGATGATAAACGGCACTATTCCGTTTGCCAAGCATTCCTTGAACATCAGGAGCCTTCCCACACGCCCGTTCCCGTCTTGGAAAGGGTGGATCGTCTCGAACTTCTGGTGCAGGTCGAGAATATCCTCCAGCGTCTTTGGAGCCTTGGCGTTATAGGAAGAGAGCAGCGCTTTCATCCGGGCATGGACTTGCTCCGGAGGGCAGGTGGCGTTCCCGCCCACTTCGTTGGGAAGTCTCTTATATTCCCCTACATTGAACCAGGATTTCCGGCTGTCAGAAGTCCCCGTCTTCAGGATCCGGTGAATCTCCTTGATAAGAGACTCGGTTGGTTTGTCGCCGGCATGGTCGATGATGAGGTCGATGCAATGGAAATGGTTCGTCGTCTCGATAATGTCATCGACGTTGACGCTCTCATCCGTAATGCCGATCGTGTTCGTCTCATAGATGAAACGGGTCTGTTCATGGGTCAGACGGCTGCCCTCGATGTGGTTGGAATTGTAAGTGAGGTCGATCTGCGTGCGGTGATAGATGCCGCCGCTGACCTTTCCTTCCTTTTCCTCACGAAGCCGTTTCAGCAAGGGACTCTCCTTGGCCTTTCCTTTCCTGGGAAGCGGAGCATCGGCCGGGATATTCCATGTCTTGCCGACAAGGACCGCCTCCTCCATCTTTCCCGTAGCGCACCAGTTACGGACTGTACGCTCAGAGATTCCATTCTGTTCGGCATACTGACTTACGGATAACATTTCCATGGACATCGGCAAATAAAGGGTTGGACCGGCTACAAATATAGCAATTTTTGCCGATATCGGCAAAAAA
>CACXFP010000145.1 GCA_902766985.1 uncultured Bacteroidia bacterium
GACGGTTTGGAATATTTTCTTCATCATGTGGTCATTATTATTCTCCTTTACAAAGATAGCAAAAGGAGGAATTATTGTTTATATTTGTTGCTGGCTAATATAATATTACCATGAAAACCTATCCGATACTGATTGCCTTGTCGCTGATCTTTCTTGGCGGGTGCGGAGCCTCAAGGATGACGCTCGAAGAGCAGGAGGCCGTCGCCCAGAAGACGGCCCAGAAGCTGGACAGCCGGAAATTCCGGATAAACGTCGACTACATGATGCCCCGCAGGGGAGGTTCGAAGTCCGTGTTCGGATCATACCATGTCACAATCGACGATACCGTCATCGACTCCTACCTGCCCTATTTCGGAGTGGCCTACAGGGTCCCTTACGGCGGCATCGCCAAGGTCCTGACCTTCAAGGACGACATTGAAGAATACGCAGACAGCGGCTGGAACAGGGGGAAACGCATAATCGCCCTGTCAACGGACAATGACGAAGATTTCCTCGTATATACCATCACCGTGTATGATGACGGCTCTGCCGAGATCCAGGTCCGCTGCCGCAACCGCGAGGACATCAGCTACCGGGGGTCCCTTGTCACAGACGAATAACCGCACCTGGCGCCTGCCGGAGGGCTGTTTGCATATTTTTCGAAAATTATCGTACTTTGCAGGCTGAAAAACTTATTTGAAAAATGAAAAAATTTCTGACACTCATGTGCGTAGCGGCGGCGATGCTCATCACCGTCAATTCCAACGCCCAGAGCCAGTGGGGCTTCGGCGGCGGATATATCAGCGGTTCATTTACCGGAAAAGACAACCCGGACCTCAAGTCCTTCCCCGGATTCTACCTTGGAATCGACAGGAACTGGGCCTTCTCTTCCATGGATGGCCTCTCCCTCGATCCCGGAGTGAATTTCATATACATGTCCAGGGACAAGGAGCGCCTCCCCGCCTTCCAGATTCCCATCAACCTGAAGTACACCGTCGAACTCTCCTCAGACTTCACCCTGAGCGCTTTCACCGGACCGGTGTTCAACCTGGGAATGACGTCGAACGGCTACAGCAAGGACGACCTCATTCTTGGCGGACGGCTGAAGAAATGGAACGCCCAGTGGGACCTCGGAGCTGAAATCACCTATTCCCACTCCATCGCCATCAGGATAGGATACAACTTCGGCATGACGAAGGCCTTCCACTTCGACGGGGAAGATCCGAAGATCCGTTTCAACGGATTCCAGGTCGGACTCGTGTTCCGCGTAATGGAGTAACAGACAGCTATTTACAATCCGAATTCCAAGGCTATCAGGCTTCGCTTGGTAGCCTTTCCGTGTGCATATTCCCCAACATCCACCGCATCCAGGAGATAGAGGTCCCTTCCTTCGAAGAGGGTGCTTTTCGCGCTGGCCTGGATTTCCGCTATCCTGTCCATGGATTCCTTGGGGATGATGAGATGGCAGGGTATTATGAAGGCCACGGGGTTGCAGGCGACGGCGTGGGCCACCGCGCGAACTCCCGCAGTATTGTTGCAAAGGGTAGCGAACTCGGTATAACTGAAGAGCCTGCGGGAAGGGACATATCGCCCTTCGCTGTGGTTCAGGGAGAAAAGGGTCTCCCATACTTTCTTCTGGAAAGCCGAGCCGTAGAGGATAAGGTCTTCCCAACGTACGGCCTTTGCAAGCTCCACCAATGCCTGTGTGGAAATCTTTTCAGTGGTAACGGAAGAAACGAGTGACGGATTCTGCCCTGCAATCTTCCCCGCAATCTTTGCCAGATGAACATAGCTCATGGAGACGGAAGCTATCTTTCCGTCAACCCGTGTAACGATCCATTGAGGGCTTGGTTTCATAAGATTTATTTTTTGACTATTCGCAGGAGGGCTTCAAGGAAATAGTAATCCCCGTAGGAAAGAGGGGTGTCAACCTCGCTTTGCTTCGGCTTGTGGCCCACTCCATGCCTGAGGAGGAAGTCGCCGTTCTCTCCGGGACCTGCAAGGTATTCGGGAGAAGACAGGGTGCGGAGCTGTTTCTCCGCCATGGCCAGGCAACTGCCGGACAATGACCTGGATTTGGTCAGGGATGCCAGTTCGACGAAGGCGGAGGCCATTATCGCTCCGGCGGAGGAATCACGGACATCATCTTCAGGGGCGTCAAAGTCCCACACGGGTATGCCGTCGGCCGGGAGCCTTTCCAGAAGCATTTTCGCAATCCCTTCGGCCTGCTTGAGATATGCCGTCTCACCCGTTTCCCGGTACATCATAGTAAAGCCGTACAGGCCCCAGGCCTGGCCGCGGGCCCATGCAGAGTCGTCGGAGAGGCCCTGATGGGTCTTTTTTGCGAGGACCTTTCCCGTAGCAGGGTCGTAATCAACGACGTGCCAGGTTGTGTAATCGGGACGGAAATGGTTCTTTATCGTAGTATTGGCGTGGGTCTTGGCCATCTTCATGAAACTGTCCTCCTTGAAAAGCCCGGAGGAGAAGGTGAATATTTCCAGGTTCATCATATTGTCGATGATGACGGGATAAGTCCATTCGCCTCCGTCCCAGCTCCTTGTGGCGCCGACCACCGGGGAGAACCTGGCGGCCAGGGCCTCGGCCCCTTTCCTGATGGTCGGAAGCCAGGAGGCGTCTGAGGTGAGCCTGTAGGCGTTGCCGTAGCTGCAGTTTATCTGGAAACCGATGTCGTGACCGGTGTTTTTCTCCGGCAGACCGGCCAGCTTGAGGGTGTTTTTCTCCGCAAGGGACTTGATGCGAGGATCTCCTGTGTATTTGTATATAAGCCAAAGACTTCCGGGGAAGAAGCCGCTCACCCAATCCTCCACGGGGGCATCCGTAGGCTTTCCGTTCACGAATGACTTCGGAATCCTGTCGTCAGCCAACCTTGCGTCCATTGCCTCATACTTGATCTTTGCAAGACTGAAAACCCTGTCCGCCATTTCAAGGACCGGCTCGCTTGCCATGGAGGTATCCTCATTCTTCCCTGCCTTCCTGCTCCAGGGAGAGAATAGGGCGAAAACAAGGAGGAAGGCAAGGCCGAAGGCCAGAATGTAACCAAGGCTGAAACCTATTTTGCTGGAATTATTCATAATATGCGGAATCTAAAGTTCCTCAAGTTCAAACCTCTTTTCAGGGGAAATGTCTTCCTGTGCCTTCTGTTTTCCGTTGAAAACATAGGTGTTGTCCCTCGACACGAGGTTCTTCGCAGCCGAACTCTTCACGCCGAAGCCGTTGTTGTACTGGATAGTGTTGTTCTCGATGAGGATATCCTCGGATGGATGCGCAAGATAGTCGACAAGTATGCCGTTGGTGTCGTTCCCTTCGAAAAGACAGCCCTTTATGGTAAGCCCCTTGGTGTCGGACACGGTCACGCCGTTCCAGTCGTTCCTTGCAATCTCGCAGCCTTCGATATCCACGTTCCTGCAGCTCTTGACAACCACGCCGGAGCCCTTGAACGAACAGTCGAGCCGGGAATTGACGATCCTCACATCCTCGCATTCATGCAGGAGGAGGTTGTGCTGGATGCGGTCTCCCGGCACGATGTGGGAGCCGTTCTCGGTGAAATCGCAGTTTTCTATGACTATACCCTTGGTATCGGAGAAATAGACGCCCGTACGGGAGAAGTTCATCACGGTAAGGTTCCGAAGGGTGATGTTCGAGTGCGGGGCATCGATGTCACCCTGGCAATGGAGGCCGTTGAGGCTGTTGCTCAGGCGGGCGGAGCGGTCGAAACGTCCGGTGTTGGGGTCGTATCCGGGATTGTGGTCCCAGGCACCGTCAATCACGAAATCACTGAGAGTGATGTCTTTCTGTCCGAAGCCGCTGAAGGAGAATGCGATGTTGAAGATGGAGGGTTCGCAGACGAAGACCGTCTCCAGTCCCTCTCCCTTTAGGTTGATGCCGGAAGGGATGGAATAGGTCTTTTTCACCTTGTATTCTCCGGCTTTGAGCAGGATGGTCCTGCCGGTGCCGGCGTTGGCGTCCATGACGGCCTGCAGGTCGTCCCCCGGCTTCACAACGATGGCGTCTGAGGGGGCGGGAGAGGTCTCGGAGGCCTTTTTCGCTCCCACCATGTAGGCTATCTTCGAAGGTTCCGGTTTCTTGAGTTCGGCAGGAGTCTCGCCGAAACTGGCGCTCCATGCGGTGAGTTTTTTCAGCACATCCCTGTCCCCGTGCTCGATAGCATATTTGACATGGGGAAGGTCCACTCCCTTGGAGGTGTAGTAGTTGTACACCCATTCGAGCCCGTGTGAGAAATGTCCCCTTTCCCTCTGTGCAGGAGGACCGTAGCAGTCCACTTCTTCTCCCGAATTCCATGTCTCGAGGTACTCCAGACCCAGGGCGAGCCTCTGCCCGGCGGCCTCGAAGAGATTGACTCCCTGGTTGTAAGCCACCCTCGCGGCATAGGAGTAGAGCCTCTCTCCCATCTGGGCGTGCCCCATGTCGCGGGTCATTTCCTGGCACTGTCCGTTGGGCCATATATATTTGAGCAGACTGCCGTTGAAGGGGCTGTGGAGGTAGTGGTACACGGCATTGTCGAACATTTCCCTGTTGTCCGTAAAGACGGCGAAGGAAAGGATGGTGTGCATGAGGGCTCCGTCCCAGTTGCCGTTGGCTTCGGAAGAATAGTAGCGGATGTAAGGGAAAAGGATTTCCATGAGAAGGGTGTTTACGCTCTCCGTGTCCTCTTCCGTCCATCCGGGATAGGTATAACGCAGGATCTCGGCGGCATTGCAGAATGCCTGCCCGTCAAGGCCGATGATGAGTTTCGTGTCGTTTTCGTCGAAACTGCGGAGCTTGCGGGACCAGGCGTCTATGATTTCAATGGCTTTCTTCGCGTAGGCTTCCTCTCCGGTGATATACCATAGGACGGCGCAGGCATAAACCCTTCCGGAGCTGGCGCCCCACTGCGATGATCCGATATCTATCGACCCGTAGGCTCCGCGGATTACCCTGGACGAAGGTTCGGGGACAAAGGCCAGGGGACCATTTGCAGATTTATAAAGCTCAGAACGGGTGCTCCCTTTCAATTCCTCGGCATATCCCGCCCATGGCTCTTCTCCCGCCTGGACCTTCGCCTTCACCCAGTCGAGGTCGGCAAGGGTGAGGTCTATGCCCGGGTGGACGAAGCCGGAGTCCTTTACGGAGTCTTTCGTGTTGCAGGATGACGTGATCAGGGCCAGGACGCATAGTACTGCGGAAAGAAGTTTGCCGAGAGTCTCTTTCATATTATTTGGTCTTAATGTGTTTCAGACTTCTAATATAGTGAAAAAATACCAACGTACAAAACGCTTTGCATCAGTTTGATAAGCGTTTTAAGCCTGTTGAAATCTTTGTTAATTGGATTTTTATATGTATATTTGCAGCCCCCTAAAAAGGGGGTTTAAAACATAAATTATAGATTAACAATCATTTATGCCCACAATTCAACAACTTGTTCGCAAAGGACGCGAGGTTGAGACCGTAAAAAGCAAATCTCGCGCGCTGGACGCATGTCCTCAGAAGAGGGGCGTATGCCTTAGGGTCTACACCACGACTCCTAAGAAACCTAACTCCGCAATGAGAAAGGTTGCCCGTGTACGTCTTACCAACTCCAATGAGGTCAATGCCTACATCCCGGGCGAGGGCCACAACCTCCAGGAGCACAGCATCGTGCTGGTTCGCGGAGGCCGTGTAAAGGACCTTCCCGGTGTGCGTTACCACATCCTTAGAGGAGCTTTGGATACTGCTGGCGTAGAGGGCAGGACCCAGTCCCGTTCCCTTTATGGTGCCAAGAGGCCGAAGAAATCTAAGAAGTAATCTTTTTTAATCACCTAATTTTTTTCAAAAATGAGAAAAGCGAAGCCTAAGAAGAGAATTCTACTTCCTGATCCCAAGTTCCACGACATCGAGGTTACCCGTTTCGTGAACAACTTGATGCTGCAGGGGAAGAAGAGTATCGCGTATTCTATTTTTTACGATGCCATCGACATGGTAGGCGAGAAGATGAAAGATTCTGACAAGGCTC
>CACXFP010000146.1 GCA_902766985.1 uncultured Bacteroidia bacterium
CACCCAGTAGTCGTTGTCCCTGTTTTTGTTTTCGAAAGCCTCCAGCACGTCAGGATTATAGTCCGTGCTGTATCTGGTTGGAGTTCCAAGGGCTTTCAAACCTTCTTCCTTTCTTTCCATATCAAGATATATCACTGATTTTAAACGGATTGTAAGATATTCCCCTGTCGAAGGCATCTATCTCTTCTGCGGCTTTGAGTCTCTTCACCACCATGCCGGTCACCGGAAGGATGACCATCTCATAAAGCACCTTGAAGCTCACCTGCACCATCATCATCCCGGCAAGGACCTTCATTGGCGTGCCCCAGAAGGCGATGGGCATGAATATCAACGAGTCGCATAGTTCTCCGGCCAAGGACGACACGATTGCTCTCCAGCCGAAGTTCCGGCCCCCGGAAGATATTTTCATCTTGCTGAGGACGAGAGCGTTAAGGGTGCTTCCCGCCAGGAAGGCGAGAAGGGAGGCTGCGGCCACGCGTGGCGCCATGCTGAAGACGAAGTTGAAATGCTCTCCTCCCTGCCAGAAAGAAGCGGCGGGCAGGCAGACGGCAAGCTGGCCGAAAATCACAACCATGAAATTCATGGCGAAGGCCATCCAGATGACAAGCCGTGCCCGTCGGTAGCCATATACCTCGGTGAAACAATCGTTCAGGATGTAGGAGATAGGGAAAATGAGCACCGCGCACGGGAGAGAGATATCCCCCGCAATAGCGAATACTTTGGTGGCCAGAAGGTTACTCGTAATAAGGCAGACCGTGAAGAGAACTGCCATCCACAGGAATGTGACGGAAAATTGCGCTTTTGCTTTCATGATCAGTTTTTTTAGTGGTACCTGCTACACTTGACTCCCCGGCATTGCCGAAGAATCGCGCTGCAAAGATAGCAAAAACGCGGAAAAATCCTATTTATTGAATTCGCGGGCGCGTGCCGTAGCCTCTTCAGGGGAAAGGAAACCATTGTCCTTCACGATTACCTTGTAGGTAAACGTGACAGTTTCACCCGGTTTGAGCTCGAGCTTGACAGGTTCGGGAAGGGAATTGTCGAACGGCCTGCCGCCAAGGCTGTTGACGGCGAAAAGGCCGTAGCCGCGTGCGTGGGACCAGGCGGGATGGTTGGGATTGTCCTTCGAGTCGATGATGAGGATGGAGATGTCATCTCCCTCCTTGGTCCCGTTCAGCATGGTCCATTCCGCCCGCTTCGACCAGACGTCGTCGCCTCGGTCGCCAAGACTGTTGACATATTCCCCGTTGACGCCCTCATTGTTGACGGTCGCCACTTCGGTAACATTACCCTTCGCGTCGGTATACTTCTCCGGACTGTCGGAAGGCTTCTGGAAAGCGCGGTCCACACGCAGTCCAAGGATCCCTTCCTTGCTCTCAGACATAACGACATTCTCCACGGCAGTCAGCTTCGCGCTCCGGATGATGGAACGTTCCTGCCCGTTTCCGGCGAAGGTGAATGTCGTCTCCTCTTTCAGGAGTACCTTACCGTCATTGTCCACCCAGTTGGAGCGGATGACCAGCCTGTTGCCTTTTGCGGAGACGATGCCGTCAAAGATGATGGAACCGTAGTTAGGTTTCTGCTCCGCAGGAATGGCGAATGAATTGTTCCAGAAATCCAGGCCGTTGACATCGCCGAAATTGAACCAGAGCCCCACATGATGTGGATGGTCGATGCTCTCGAAAGGTCTGGGGGCGCGGGGATAGCCCCTGGTGATGTCTTTGCCGGAAGCGGTGAAGATGGGCCAGAGGACCGGTTTTGCGACGTCGTCGGGCCAGATATAGCTGGTGAACAGTTTCCCGCCGATGTTCACGTCTACCTTTTTCGCTGCATCATCGCGCACGAAGGAAACCTTCGACTCACGGCAGCAGCCTGCCATGAGCATCAGCAGGGAGACAACATACATGAGTTTCTTCATGGCTCCGGCGGCTTTAGTACTGGAAAACTTTGCCTCCGGCCATAACCTCCTGGGTGGCAGGATCGAACACGGTGAACTCATGGGTGCGTAGGGCGGCCGTGACCATGATGCAGGCGATG
>CACXFP010000147.1 GCA_902766985.1 uncultured Bacteroidia bacterium
ATGGTTAAAAACATTTTCCTGGCAACGATCGTGTTGCTCTCCGGCCTTTCTCTCCGGGCCGGCGACTACACCAGGTTCGTGAATCCCTTTATCGGCACCCAGACCGATGAGACCGGTGCGCTGAGCGGCAGCACCTTTCCCGGAGCGTCCTTGCCTCAGGGCATGGTACAGCTCAGTCCCGACACCGAACTGATGGTTACCTGGGACCCCTGTTCGGGATATGACTACAACAAGGACAGGATCTATGCCTTTACCCATACCCACCTCAGCGGAACAGGGTGCACCGACCTTATCGACATCAGCCTGATGCCGGTCACCTGGGAAGTGACCCCGGGGTACCTGAAGACGGGCGACTTCGGCCAGGCATACAGCCACGATGCCGAGGCCGCGCATCCGGGATACTATATGGTAGAGTTGAAAGACAGCGGGGTAAAGGTGGAACTGTCCGCCACCACCCGCGTCGGAATACATAGATATACCTTTCCCGAAGGGAAGCCCTGCAGCGTGATCCTTGACCTTGACCACTCCACTTTCCGCGGCGAAGCGTATTACACCGGAAAACGGGCGTATGACATTATCCAGAGCCAGGTCCGCCTCGTCGATGACCATACGGTCGAGGGTTTCCGAATAATAACCGGTTGGGCCAGGATGAGGAAGGTTTATTTCAGGGCGGAATTCTCGAAGCCCGTGCGGAGCCACCTCTTTACGGACGGGGGCCGCGACCTTGGGTCCGTGGATGTTATCAACGGCCGTTCCCTTAAATGCGCCTTCGATTTCGACGGAGGGGGAGAGCCCCTGGTGGTCAAGGTCGCAATTTCTCCGGTAGATTCCGACGGCGCCCGCTTCAACATGGCGGCGGAAGCCCGGGGCTGGGATTTCGACAGTTACGCGGAGGCTGCCGACTGGGAATGGGACAAGGCGCTTTCCTGCATAGATATCGAGGGGTCGGAGAAGCAGAAGACGTTTTTCTACACAGGCCTCTACCATGTGCTTCTTCAGCCCAACACGATGAGTGACGCCGACGGCCGCTATATGAATACGAATTTCGAAATTGACAGGATGCCGGAAGGCCTGAAGTACTATTCCACTTTCTCCCTCTGGGACACCTTCCGCGCCGCCCATCCTCTCTATCTCCTTCTGGAACCTGAAATTACGGCCAGCTTCGTGAATTCGATGGTGCTGCATCATAAGTCTTACGGCTACCTGCCCATCTGGGCCCTTTGGGGCGAGGAGAATTATTGCATGATAGGCAATCATGCGATTCCCGTGCTGAGCGACGCCATACTGGCCGGCCTTCCAGGCATCGATCCGGAGGCCTGCTACACGGCCATGGTGGAGAGTTCCGTGAGGAATCACAGGAACTCGCCCTTCGATATCTGGGAAAAGTACGGCTATATGCCCGACAACCTCCAGGCAACCAGCGTGAGCATCACCCTTGAACAGGCTTTCGACGACTGGTGCGTGGCCGCTGTGGCCAAAAAACTGGGCAGGGAGGACGACTATGCGCGTTTCCACAAACGCAGTGAGTTCTACCGCAATCTCTTCGATCCTTCGACAGGATTCTTCCGTCCAAAGGATGACAAGGGAGAATGGGTCTCTCCGTTCGACCCCCTCAGCTACGAGGAGAGATGTTTCATCGAGGGCAATGCATGGCAGTACATGTGGTTCGTGCCTCAGAATCCCCAGGGACTGATCGACCTGCTGGGAGGTACCGGGGGATTCCTGAAGAAACTTGACGAGAATTTCTCGCTGACCGAAAAGAGCGGGGAGACCAACGGAAATGCATCCGGATTCATCGGCCAGTACGCCCATGGCAACGAGCCCAGCCATCATACTGTGTATCTCTACAATTTCGCTGGACGGCACCGGAGGACGCAGGAACTTATAGATCAGGTCCGTACGACTTTCTATAACGACACGCCCAGCGGTTATGCAGGCAACGATGACTGCGGCCAGATGTCCGCATGGTACATTTTCAACGCAATGGGATTTTATCCCTTCAATGCCGGCTCGGCCGAATATGAGCTGGGTACTCCGCTGTTCCCGAAGACAGTCATACATCTTGCGAACGGGAAAGATTTTACCATCATTGCCAGGAACAAGACGGACAAGGCCATCTATGTCAAAAACGCAAGCCTTGACGGGGAACGGCTTAAGGAAATGCGTATCAGCCATCAGGACATTTTAAACGGAGGCACCCTTGTGTTTGACATGGGCAAGAAGGGGAATTGACGGGAAAAAACACTATATTTATTGTCTCCTGAGGGAGTAATTGTAAATTTTGGCTATGAAGAAGATTCTTTTGACTGCAGCGGTGATGATGGCCGCCGTCTCTGCTGTTGCGCAGACAAATTCCATTGACAGAAGGCATGAACTCGCGATAAGCGGAGGCGTTCTGTCCAATTCGCAGTGGATCGATGTTTTCGAGGAAGTCGCCGCTTCGATGTTCGGCGCCAGGTTTGACAAGGAGAGGTATATCGGACCAGTTTCCGCAGAGTATTTCTATGATGCGAAGAACTGGCTGGGAGTCGGCGGAATTTTTGTCTATGGTCGTAATACCCAGGATATCATCCATTCCGATGCCGAGTCCGGAAAGCTTATCCATAATTATTATACCCTCATGCCGGCCGTGAAGTTCAACTGGCTCCGCAGGAAGAACATCGGTTTGTATTCGAAACTCGGCGC
>CACXFP010000148.1 GCA_902766985.1 uncultured Bacteroidia bacterium
AGGATTTCCAGCTCATCTTGCGAAGCGCTGTGGGCGGTGGTTTCGAAATATTCCCGCATCGACTCCTCACGGTAGAATACGGGCAGCCTTTTTTCAACTTTAGGGCGGGAGACCGTCTTGACCGGATTGGACTGTATCACGCCGTTCCTGACAAGGAAACGGCAGAAACCGCTCAGGACGGAAAGATACAGGTTCACAGTCCTCGGATCCTTCTTCGCTCCTCTTTCCCCCTTGAGAAGAGCGACCTCATAACTTCTTATGAGCGAAGGCTTGAGACTCTCAGTCACAGAGCCTCCGCACCAGGAAGAGAAATCCTCCAGCACCCCGGAATAGATTTCGATGGTCCTGGGAGAAAACCTCCTCACGGCAGATATGTATCCGATATATTCGCCTACGTGGTCCATGGCCTGATCAGTCGGCTTCCCGGAGCCCGAGGGAAGGGGCTTTCTCCCTCATGAATGCGTCGGCCGCCCCGAACTCATTCGGAATCACGCCGTCCAGGATGGCGTTCTTAACCATTTCCTTCAGCTCGCCTATCTCCTTGCAGGGAGGGATGCCGTACACCTGCATCACATACTCTCCGGTAATGGGATTCTTGAAATTGCGGATGGCATCCTTGGCTTCCACCTCGGCCAGCTTCACCTTCACCAGCTCGAAATTCTTCTTGATCCTTGCCACCTTGGCGGGATTCTTCGAGGTTATGTCGGCATTGCAGAGCAGCATAAGGTCGTCGATGTCGTCGCCGGCGTCGAAAAGAAGCCTCCTGACAGCCGAGTCGGTCACGATGTCGTCCACCAGGGCTATGGGCCTGAGATGCAGGCCCACCAGCTTTTCCACATATTTCATCTTTTCGTTGAGAGGCATCTTCAAGGACTGGAATATCTTCGGAACCATCCTGGCCCCGACGACTTCGTGGCCGTGGAATGTCCATCCAAGGGCCGGATCGAACCTCTTGGTCGCGGGTTTGCCTATGTCATGCAGCAGGGCGGCCCACCGCAGCCAGACATTGGCCGTACCTCTCTCAACCTCTGCAGCAGCCACGTTGTCAACCACCTGGAGGGTATGGGAAAAATTCTCCTTATGTCCCTTGCCATCAACGGTTTCCACCCCTTTCAGCCTGGCCAGGGACGGGAGTATCCGTTCCAGCAGTCCGGTTTCCTCCAGAAGACGGAACGCGACGGACGGCTTCGGGGAAAGGAGCATCTTGTTCAACTCTTCGACGATCCGTTCCTTGGACAGGATGTCAAGACGGGGAGCCATCCTTTTCATGGCCTCAATCGACTCGGGAACTATCGTAAACGGGTGCTCCGCGGTAGAAAGCTGGGAAGAGAACCTGATGGCCCTGAGCATCCTGAGCGGATCGTCGCTATAGGTTACATCCGGCTCCAGGGGTGTGCGTATCGTGCCTGTGGCAAGGTCCCTGATGCCTCCGAACGGATCCACCAGGTTGCCGAAATCATCCCGGCACAGGCTGAAAGCCATGGCATTTATGGTAAAATCCCTCCTCTTCTGGTCGTCTTCGAGCGTGCCGTCCTCGACGATGGGTTTGCGGGATTCGCGCCTGTAGGACTCCTTCCTGGCCCCCACGAATTCGACCTCCATGCCGTGATATTTCAACATTGCCGTACCGAAATTCCGGAAAACGCTCACGTTGCATTTCCTTCCTTCGACGGAGGTTATCCTCCCGGCGACGGCCTCAGCCAGGGCGATACCGCTTCCCTCGGCCACTATGTCTATGTCGGAATTCGGCCTGCCGAGAAAGCAGTCCCTTACATATCCACCTATCACAAAAGCCTTTATCCCCGCCTCGGCGGCGGCTTCGGAAACAATCTTGAAAATCCTGTGATCCAGATATCCTTCAGCAATCGTCGTCATCAACACATATCCTTATAATCCGGAAGGGACGGAATCTCCTCGAATCCGGCCTCCCCTTTCCTGTAAACCCTTGTGGCCTTTCCGTTCGTTATGACCAGCAGCCTCGCCCCGAGCACGGAGTCATACCGCAGCGCCTGGTCGATCACCTCCTGGCTCAACTCGACATCC
>CACXFP010000149.1 GCA_902766985.1 uncultured Bacteroidia bacterium
CTTTTCCATAACGGGAAGAGCGCATATACGATAGTCCTGTCCGAGGGAGCGTCCGAGTCTGAAAAAACCGCTGCAAAAGAGCTGCAGCAATATGTTGAACAGACAGGCAAAGTCCTCCTCCCTATCAGCAACGACCTGGAGGTCAAGGGCAGGAAGATCTTCGTAGGATTCAACGACAAGGTGGCGGCGATTACCGGAGAAAAAGCGCCGGATGCAGACTTTGAAGGGTTCACCTGCCGCACCGCGGGAAAGGATATCCTCATTTACGGTGGCAGCCAGAGAGGAACGATGTACGGTGTATTCGACTTTTTGGAAAAACATCTGGGCGTCAAATGGCTTACCACCTCATTCACCTCTGTCCCTTCCCTGAAGTCCCTCCGTCTTAAGTCGATGGACTACAGCGACAGACCTTTCCTAAGATACCGGTATTCCAACTATGCCGTCGCAGGCGATCCGGTATGGAAGGCCCACAACAGGGAAAATATGGACTGGGGCGCGATATCGAACGGATACGGCAACCTTGAAGGCTATTGGAGCGCGCATACGATGGGAGTGTTCGTGCCTGTGGAAGAGTTCTTCCATTCCCATCCTGAATACTTCTGCCTCAGGGACGGAAAAAGATACGATGGCTACGGACAGCTCTGTCTTTCCAATCCGGAGGTCCTGGAAATTTGCAAGGCACGCCTCGAAAAAGTGATGCGGGAACAGCCTCTCTACCGCGTCTACAGCCTTTCCCAGAACGACAACCAAAGGTATTGCCAATGCGAAAAATGCAAGGCCCTCGAAGACCGCTACGGCGGGCATTCCGGAATCCTGCTTTGGTTTGTCAACCAGGTTGCCGATGCCGTCAGGGAAGAATTCCCCGACAAGTTCGTAGGAACTTTCGCATACCAGTACACCCGCAAACCGCCCGTAGGGATCATTCCCCGCGACAACGTGGTAATCCGGCTCTGCAGCATCGAGTGCTGTTTCGCCCATCCTCTCGAAGACGTGAACTGCCCCGAGAACAGGAAATTCATGGAAGATATCCGCAAATGGAGCGAAATTGCCCCCCACCTGTTCATCTGGGACTATATCGTGGACTACGCCCAATTCCCCGCCCCCTGGCCGAATTTCCAGGTTCTCGGACCCAACATCAGGACTTTCGGTGAGAACAAGGCCCTCGGAGTCTTCGAAGAGGCTCACTATCAGTCTGCAGGAGGCGAATTCGATGAGATGAAGGCCTGGGTGGTGGACAAACTGCTCTGGAATCCAGACCTGGATGTCGATGCCCTTGTCCGCGAATTCATCTTCAGCTACTACGGGAAGTCGGCCCCGAAGGTGATGGAATATTACCAGCTCTGCAAGTCTCTGGTTAAACCCGATGTTCACATGGGAATCTTCATCGATGACAAACACGAAATCTACAACGACGGATTCATTCATTCCGCCTTCGACATCCTCGGCCAGGCAAAAGACCTTGCGGAGAACGATGAAATCCGCGAACGCGTGGAACGCGTGACGATGCAGCCTCTTTACCTTTACTACATGAGAAACAAGGAGAAGGCCCGCTCAGACGGCAGGTGGGACGAACTCGTCACCCTGATGAACAGGTACCAGGCACGTCCCAGGGAGAGCCAGTCCCTTGAGGCCTTCATCGCCGAGCAGTTAAACGATTAATCTTGAATTGCAATGAGACTTTTCCCAGCCCTCCTTGCAGCGGCCCTTCTCCTGTGCCTTGACACCTCCGGCCAGGAAAGGCTCAGGCGAGACCAAAGCTTCCTCGGCGTACACATGGATTTCCATGCCGGGGCGACAAATAAAGACATTGGAGCAAATACCACCCCGGAGATGGTCCAGACTATCATCGACAAGATACACCCTGACTATATCCAGATTGACTGTAAAGGACACCCCGGCTACTCCAGTTATCCCACGGAGGTCGGCAATCCGGCACCTGGAGTCACCGGAGACCCTCTAAAGGTATGGAGGGAAGTTACTGCCAGGAACGGAGTCGCCCTCTACATGCATTATTCCGGAGTGTGGGACTCCAGGGCATTGGAGCTTCATCCTGAATGGGCCGCCATCGACAAGGACGGGAAGCGCAGCGAGAACATGACATCGGTATTCGGCCCCTATGTTGACAGCCTTCTGATTCCGCAGCTGAAGGAGCTGGCAGGGAAATACGGAGTTGACGGAGCCTGGGTGGACGGAGAGTGCTGGGCGACATCGGCAGATTACAGCGAAAAGGCGGTGAGGCTGTTCCGCGAGCAGACCGGACATGACGCCCCCCGCAGTCCGCAGGAGCCTTTCTGGTATGAATGGAAACAGTTCAACAGGGAAGGTTTCCGCAGTTATCTAAGACACTACATCTCGGCTGTCAGAAGCGAGTACCCCGACTTCCAGATATGCAGCAACTGGGCATTCACCCATCACATGTCAGAACCGGTTTCCGCTCCCGTCAACTTCATTTCCGGAGATTACTCCCCTTCCAATTCCGTGAATTCCGCAAGGGTTGCCGCCAGGTACATTTCCCTTCAGGGAATGCCCTGGGATCTCATGGCATGGAGTTTCGTCCGGGAAGGGCACATACAGAAATCTTCCGTGCAACTGATCAGGGAGGCGGCGGTCACCCTGTCCCAGGGAGGCGGTTTCCAGGCATATTACACGCAGAACGGCGACGGTTCCGTCAATCTGGACAAGCTTGAATCAATGGCCGAAGTGGCCGTTTTCGCAAGGGCGAGGCAGAGATTCTGCCACCATTCGTCGGCTGTGCCGCAGGTCGCAGTCCTCGCATCTACCTTCGACTATCAGCATTACGACCCGAGTTCGCCCCAGGATCTTTATCCGAACCATGTGGGACGGGCGGAAGGCATGCTCGAGTGCCTTCTCGACTGCCGGTACAGCGTGGACCTCGCAGGAGAGGCGGCCTTGTCCCCGGACATGAGCCGTTTCCCCCTCGTCGTGGTTCCCGAATGTGACACCCTCTCCACCGTATTCAGGGATGAGTTGCTGGATTACGCGCGCAAGGGAGGCTCCCTGCTCATCGCAGGGAAAGGAATGTCGCGGTTCTTCTCGGAGGCTTCGGGAGTGTCGTTGAAAGGAGAAAGATGGTTTACCCAAAACCTCGGGAAAGGCAAGGTCGGTTTCATCCCGGCCTCCATCGCAGATGACTATGAGCAAGGGAAGGACGCCGCATCCATAAGGTCCAAGGTGGAAAAAATCACCGGAGAATTATTCCCCGATCCGCTGGTGAAGGTTTCCTGCAAGGCCAGGGTCGATGTCTCCGTCAGGAAACATGACGGCAGGCTCCAGGTCCACCTTGTGAACTTGTCCGGAGACCACCGCAACACCCTGCTCATGGATTCCATCCCTCCCGTCAAGGATATTGAAATCTTACTACGGGTCCGGGCGAAACCGTCCCGCATCTTGCGCCAACCGGAAGGCAAGCCCCTGCCATTCAAATACAAAGACGGCATGGCGATCTTCAGGGTCCCGTCCCTGGAAATCTACGATATAATAGAGGTTGAATAATACGAAGGAAGGCGGCCGGAAAGCCGCCTTCCTCAATTATGACCAGCCTGATTACAGTTCCCAGGCGAGGGCGGAGGCGCCGAGGATGGCGGCGTCACTCTCTTTGAGCTGGGAATAGACCAGACGGACCTTGTTCTTCCACAGGGGAAGGACATTGGCGTTCATAGCCTTCTGGATAGGATCGGTGAGGAACTCCTTCGCGCGGGCAAGGCCTCCGAAGAGGACGATTGCCTCGGGAGAGGAGAACTGGATGAAATCAGCGAAAGCCTGGCCGAGAAGGGTACCTGTGTAGTCAAAGATCTTCAGGGCCAGCTTGTCCCCGTTCTTCGCAGCGTCGAAGACATCCTTGGAGGAAATCTTGTCAAGGCTGCGGAGCTCGGAGGGCTCGTCGCTCATGTCCAGCCACTCGCGTGCCGTACGGGCGACGCCGATAGCCGAGCAGTATGCCTCGAGGCAGCCGGTCTTGCCGCAGTTGCACTGACGTCCGTTATGGCGTACCATGCAGGTGTGGCCGAGTTCTCCGGCGAAACCGTCATGGCCATAGACCATTTTCCCGTCTATGACGATTCCGCTGCCGACACCGGTGCCCAGGGTGATCATGATGAAATTCTTCATTCCCTTGGCGGCGCCGTAGGTCATTTCACCCATGGCGGCGGCGTTGGCATCATTGGTCAATGCAACCGGGAGGCCGTCCATGGCCTCCGATAGCATCTTTGCAAACGGGATATGGCCCTGGACTCCCCAGGTGAGGTTCACTGCGTTCTCGATTTCGCCGGTGTAGTAGTTGGCGTTGGGAGCGCCGACTCCGATACCGCGGACACTGCCTTCTGCGTCTGCATCGGCGATGAGCTTCTTCAGTGCGACGGCAAGTTCATCTATGTAGGGCTTGACATCGGTATGGCTGTCCGAACGGACTACGGTCTGGGAAAGGACATCTCCGCGGGCGTCGACGACGCCGCATTTGGTGGTCTGTCCTCCTATGTCTATTCCTATTACTACCTGTTCTGACATGTCGTTATGCGTTAGCTTTCTTTACCTTGGAACCGATGAGGGCGAAATAGAGGATGATCGCGAGACCGCAGACGACTACCCAGTAGCTGGGCATGTAGCCGGCCTTGTCAGCGATGAAGTTCTGGACGAGAGGCAGGATGCCGCCGCCGACCACCATCATCATGAAGATACCGGAAGCCTGGGCGGTAGCCTTGCCGAGTCCTTCGACCGCAAGGTTGAAGATGGCTCCCCACATGACGGAAGTGCAGAGTCCGCAGAGGACGAGCAGGAGGGCGGAGAGAGGAACAGTCACCATCGCGAAGCTGCTGCCGGTGAAGGCGGGGAACTTGGTCTGGACGGAAGGGCTGACGAACATGGCGCAGAGCACGAGCAGGATTGCCACGCAGGAAACGCAGGCGAGCTGGGTCCTGCTGGATACCTTGCCGGAGATGGCGCTGGAGACCAGACGGCCGACGAGCATGAGCAGCCAGTAGGTTCCGGCCACGAAACCGGCGGTCCTGACGGCTACTGAAGGATCGAGGCCTGCTCCCTTGACGGAGTCGGCGAGGTAGAAGTTGAGGGTGCCGGGGATGCCGACCTCAACGCCCACATATACAAAGATGGCGATGATACCCCAGATGAAATGCCTGTACTTGAGAGGGCTCACGGACTCGCCTTCTTCGGCCTGCTCGGGATCGCTGATGGGGATGAAGAGAAGGATGATGAAAGCAAGGAGGAAGATGCCCATCGCAAGGAAGAGGACGGGATTCACGTCAACGATCTTGGTGGCAGGGGTGAGGGTTCCGATCATGACACCTACGAGCATAGGGGTGAGGGTGGCCATGAGGGAGTTGAAGGAACCGCCGTACTGGATGTACTGGTTGCCCCTGTTGCCGCCGCCTCCGAGGAGGTTGAGCATGGGGTTGACCACGGTGTTGAGCATGCAGACCGAGAATCCGGAGATGAATGCGCCGAGCAGGTAGGTGACGAAATTCATCGGCCAGGAAGCCACAACGCCGGAGAGGAACTGCACGAACACGCCCACGAAGCCGACGGCGATGGCTATCAGGGCCGTCTTTTTGTAGCCGTACTTCTTGAGCATGTTTCCTGCTGGAATTCCCATGAACAGGTATGCCAGGAAATTCATCATGTTACCCATCATGCCAAGGGTGTTGGAGCCCGCAATCTGAGGCTGCATCTTCCAGATGTTGCCGATAGGGGCTGCCAGGTTCGTCACGAACGAGATCATGCCGAACAAGAATATCATCGTGATAATACCGACGATATTTCCGTTTTTCTTTGCCATTTTGTTATAGTTTTAATATTAAGAATATGCGATTCTGGCCATATCTATACAAATATAGGAAAAAATACGATTATCCTATAACAGGGACAAGAAAAAAGCCGGCACCTTCGGAAAAGTGCCGGCCTGAGTATATAAAACGAACTTAACAAATAGACACGGAAACAATACTTCTCGTATCCAGATGCAAATATAAAACTATTTTTCTGAACAAAAAAGGTTTTAAGAAAAAACTTAAAACATTTTATCGGCATCCCGGCCCTATGAACTGCGGTACTCGCTCGGAGTCATTCCCGTGTGCGCCTTGAAAAACTTGTAGAACACGCTCTGGTTCGGGAAGTTGAGCTTGAAAACTATCTCCTTTATGCTGAGTTCCGAATATTTCAGCATGTTCTTGGCCTCCAGCACCACGAAATCATCGATCCACTCGGGGGCGGAA